>JBCCEO010000033.1:0-21327 GCA_039030255.1 Planctomycetota bacterium
GCTTGGGTGCCGCAATTAAGGAAACTGTCACCATGTAGGTTCCGCAAAGTCCTCCTGTCCAAGCCCACCAAGGAAGAGTGGATAGTTTTGGCCAAGATGGCATTCCCACACCACAAAGTAGGCCAATTGCAACCAAGGCAAGGAATCCTGTTCCGAAGCTAATGATACTTGCTTGAAGCGGATGATCACACTGCGAAGCCAGCTTGCTGTTAATGGCAGGTTGTAACGCCATTACACAGCCAGCAAATAGCGCAAATGTGCAGATCAGAGCGAGAAGAGACTTATCCATGATTTCGGCCCAAAAGGTTTCGAGGCCTTCGTTTTATCAAGGACGATGCCAGGCGACTATGGGGTGGGGAGTTGGTGGAGAGTCAGCCGGACTGTTGCCGTTTGCGTGGCAGACCGGCGGGGAGTATTCGGCGCTAAAAACCAACCGTCACTCCGGGAGTTCACCAGGAAGGACAGACTCGTCAACACCAAGATCCACTGCTTTGGACCGCAATTCTGAATAGTCCACATCTGGCAGGAATTCTTGATCCTCCTTTCGCAACTCAAAGAGGGCAGCAGTCTTGTGAAAAAGTGCTTCCTGGAGATGTTGCTTTACTTCTTCCGCTTCGGTGTCCGCATTCTTTTTCGCCTGTTCCTCAGCCGTGGAGGCAGATTCCCAAGCTTGGACGTAATTCTTCGCTTCTCGCTGTACTTCTGCCAAATTGAGCCACGCTTGGGTCAGGTCAAAGGTGAAGTCGGATTCGTCGGGATTGGAAGCGACGAGCTGCTGAGAGAGTTCCAAGGCCAACTTAGCATTTTCTGATGCGGATTGACCCTTTAAGGCCTCTTGTTTTGAATTGCTTTGCTTTTTGCTTAACAAGTGACGGGCGAAAAGGTTGTCTACTAGTTGTGCTTTGGCAGCAACAAACTCAGGGTGTCTTACCAAGATTTCTTGGGAAATGCGGTCGCCCATTGCCAATTGCTGCTCGGCTTCCACCGTATCTTCAAGCTCGATGTAGGTAGAAGCAATTTCGAAATGGTTCAGTGCGACGGCGAGGTATGGTTCGGGTGCAAGATTTTGACGTTCGGCGTGTTCAAGCAAAATTGCCGTTGCCCCGAGTAAGGGCTCAATCGCCTCGTCGAGTTTGCCCATGTCTCGAAGCACAATGGCGATATTGCTCTTCAGCATCGCGTGAACTTGCCTGTAACGGCTGCTGTCTGGTTCCTGCACTTGCAGGTCTTCTAACACAGGTTCGACGTTTTGCCAGCGCTGGACCAATTCTTCTAGGTTTCCTAGCGCTAGATCAGGTCCACCTGAATTCAACACCGCGACGACTAAATTCCACTGGTGGGCTGGGACACCAGGTTCAAGGGCAATTAGGAGCTTGGCCTCTTCGATTGTAGCGGCATAGAGTTCTTTGGCTTTTGCGAAGTCTCCGAGACGCTTTTGTGCTAGCGCAAGGTTGGTCAAGTTCTTGATCTGCATTTCTTTTACACGCAGCGAAATCCCTTCTTTAGGATCGGTCTGACCAAGAAGAGCTTGGGCTTTCTCAAGGGCCCTGATGCCCTCTGAGCTGCGGTCGCGATCAATCAGCGAACTCGCTTCCATCATGTAGGTGGTCGCCAGATTTCTTAGGTAGGAGGATTGGGTCGGCGACTCTGTCAGCAAACGTTCAAAGGCGTTGCGGGCAATCAGAAGTTGAGCAATTGACGAGTCAGTTTCACCGACCCAGCGAAATGCGTTTGCTTGACCCAGGTGCGCTAAGGCAACGCTCTCTAGCGAACTTAGCGTTTGCAATTCTATGTCTAAACTGTCGAGTTTAGCACCGGATGCAATAGCTTTATCTAGCAATGGAATGGCGCGTTTCGCTTCTCCACTTTCGATCAGATAGTTTGCAAAGGTAGTTAGAGTCCGGATTTTCAATTCACTTCTTTGCACCACAGATAGCTCTGTCTCCGGTATGGAGTCGATTATTTCCAGGGCGAAGTTTGTTTCGGCCTCCAATTGCTCAAGATCCCCTGTACGCGCTGCTACGGTGGCAAGACCGGCGTGGGCTCGAGCTAGCTGATACCGAAGTACCGGAGATTCTCTATTCGTGTCGACAAACTTCTGGAAGTACCCGCGGGCTTTCTCAAGTAGTGCTTTGCTGACCTCCTGGGATCCAGGCGTGCGAGGCAGAAATTCTGTTTCGGTGGTCACGCTGAGGAGTAGTTCATCGGCTGCAGCAATGGAATCCCGTAACGACTGGACCGCAAACTCTTTAGCCTCACGTTCGCCAGCAACCGCCGCTAAAAGCTCTTGGTTCTTGTTGCCAAGGAGAATGATAGCGCTCGTAGTGCCTACCAGAAGCACCATCGCTAGGAGTGCAGTCAAAGCCAATGAAGTCGCCAGCGCCGGATTTTGTCGTAGGAACCGCCGGGCTAGGGTCCAAGCAGAAGCGGGTCGAGCGAAGATGGGTTCACCTTGGCAGAATCTTCTCAAGTCCGCAGCAAATTCGGTAGCGCTTAAATATCGTTGTTGCGGCGCACTTTCCATTGCCTTAAGGCAGATTGTTTCCAAGTCTACAGGAATCTCTGGATTGAGAATTCGAGGCGCGGCAGGCTTAACCTCAGCAACTTGTCGCACCACAGATGTGGGATGACCTTGGAAAGGAGGTTGTCCGGTCATCGCAGCGTAAAGCGTTGCACCAAGAGAATATATGTCGGTGGATTGCGTGAGTTCTACGTCATCCGAGATTTGTTCAGGACTCATGAATGCTGGTGTGCCGAGCATCGAACCGTCCCGGGTCATACGAGAGGCATCTCTGTCTTCCAACCGCGCAAGGCCAAAATCAATTAGCCTAGTCTGCGTTTTGTCGGCGTCTAGAAGGATGTTATTGGGCTTTATATCGCGATGAATTAAGCCTTTTTCATGGGCAGCGTTCAAGCCATCTGCTGCTTGTGCGATCCACTCCGCCAGTTCGCGAAACTGAGTGACGGTGCGAACACTCGATTCTTCCTGGAGATCAGCCAGTGTCCCGCCTGCAAGGTATTCCATGGCAAGGTAGTGACGAGCGTCCGGTTTGGCACCGGTGGAATCACGCTCAGCGAGTTCTTGTCTTCCTGCCCCGAGCACTCCGAAGTCAAACAAACGGACCACGTTTGGATGAACGATGTCTGCCAGTACACGCGCTTCTCTCGCAAAGCGATGTTGATCCCGAAGTGATTCTCGCGCCAATACTTTGATGGCAACTGGTTGATTGAGTCGCGTATCAAATGCGAGGAAAACTCGGCCGCTGCCGCCAGTTGCAAGTAGGCGGTCGATACGATAGCGAGCTTCGGGTAGCAAGGACTGGATTCCAAATCCCGTCGGCTCGTCATCAACATTCGACCCACCTTGCTCGGTCTCCGCGTGTAGGATCAGATCGGGTTTGGTATCTTCGTCTGCCGCCCTCGTCACCGCATCAATTTTTTTCAATTGGAGCCGCAGCTTCTGGAATTCTGGTTCCCTCGAAAAGTCGTCAATTCCCTCCGGTTGCGAAAAGCCGTTTAGGACTGCATCATCCGTCAGCTCGAGAAGCCGCTCCGCACAGCGCGGACAATCTCGTAAATGATGGTTTTGGGCTTCGCTGAGTTCTTGTCGACTATCCAGCCACGCGTGCAACAATTGAGTATCAGGACAATCTAATTGGGTGGAATTTGGATCCGTCGATTTTTCCATTAGATTACTCGGGATTCAGATTGCGTCGTCGGCCAGAAGGCATACTTCGTATCGCAACTTTTTTAAGACACGGCTACGTGCAACATAAACTTGATCTGGTGACACGTTGCAGTTTTCTGCAACCTGACTGACTGGGATCTTTTCAATCCAAGATTGTTCAAATAACTTCCATGTGGTCTCGCTGAAGCCCTCTTTCGAGCGGTCCAGGGCTACTTCTAAAAGACGTTGTTGAAAACTGACGTTCCATAGGGATTGGAATGCTGGGCTGTCTTCAAGGTTGCCTTCAATAAGCTCCACCTCGGACTTTCGTTTGCTGTGGAGTCGGCAAATCTCATTGCTCACAATTCGAGCCAACCAATCTCGGAAAAGTCCTTTGCCGGGATCGTATTCAAACTTTCCAATGGCTTTGGCGACACGGACCAAAACTTCCTGGGTCACATCCGCCGCATCTTGCCCTTGCATGCCCCGTTTGCGGCAGAAACCGTAAACGAGCGGACTATAGACATCAACGAAACTCTGCCATGCGCCGTGGTCCTCATGGTTTTTCATGCGGAGCAGCAGCGTCGAAGATGTTGGGATGTCGATGTGGCGACCCAAAGCTCGTTACCCAGTCTGAGAAGAAATCTTGCACGCAAAAATGTTATCCCGAACTTGGAGGAGGTCGCCGGAACCATCTTTGCCATTTCCATTCTAGACACCAACGCAAGGTTGGGAGTTTTTCGATCAGGTGATTCTCAGCTTGTTTGTCTTCTGAGGCTCTGTTTTCAAGCTCAGCGCGGTCGAGCAAAAACTCCTCAAATCCAAATTTTTCCAGTTAGATTGTTCTTTCCGAAGGGTAGCTATGGCGAACCGGAATGCTTCATTCGGCCGAATTCCGGTGGTTTTCTTCCCAAAATTGATCGCCTGCCTAATGCTAAACTCGAAACTCCTTTCTCGTGCAGCTTGTATTGAACGCCTCCGAAACCTAATGCTTCGCCCGGGAAAACGGAAGTCTCGTCGCTCACGCGTGAGCCAAATGGAGACCCTTGAAGCGCGTCGCGTGCTGGCAGCCGCAATCTGGCACAACTTGGCCCAGCCGCTGAATGTGGACGGAGATGCGAGCGGCCATGTTTCTGCTTTGGACGCTCTGATCGTCATTGATGAACTCAACCAAGGTGGTGGGGAGTTAGCTGATGGAGTCCAGGTAGATCAGTACGACCGCTATGTGGACGTGAACTGTGACGGCTTTGCCTCGGCCATCGACGCGCTCTTGGTCGTAGACCACTTAAACACCAAGGACGAAGATCCCACCGACAGCACCGGTGGTCTTTTCCACTCGATCGCCTGCAGTCCGACTCTGGCCGAAGGCAGCGGGCTGCGTTCGGAGATCTACCAAGACTTGACGGTTCCCTTTGATAACACGGCAGTCCAGGTTCACCTTCGGCTGCCCGAGTTCGATGCCTCTGCTAGTGGTTTCATGCGAGACGCCTTAGAAGTGACGGTAACCAACGAGTCTGGTGAGTTGGTGGCCATGCCCTATCAGCCTGGTCATGCTGCGTCCGTGAACTGGACCGAAGGTATGGAACCCCTCGCTGGCGAGGGCGTCTTGGTCGATCGCCAAGCGGCCGGCGAAGATTCTACGATCACCATTCCGTTGATCGGCGTGACAGCAGGCGAACGAGTTCGTGTCCAAGTTCAGCTTCTCGGCAACGATGCAGATGCATCCTCCAAGGTGACGATCCGCGGCTTTGAGACGATTGAAATGGAGGGCCAGAACTGGACGCTTCCAGAAGTACCGCAGGATGTTCGCCAGCCCTACGACCTGACAGCCGTCGATCAAGTAACCGAGGACGTGGAAGCAACTTACGAGCGGACTTCCTTTGATCCTCGTACCGGCGAGGTCACCGCGGAGGTGGTCATTACCAACCGCAGTGCGGATCCTGTTTTCGGTCGCATGTTGGTCGCCTTAGGTGAGGTTGATCAACCGACTGCGTCCGTTTCTTCAGCCGACGGCTATTTGCCCGATGGTCGTCCGTACTTCGACATGACACTGGAGTTGGATGGCAAGCCGCTTCAGCCCGGGCAGCAAACACGCGGCCGATTGATTCGTTTCCAGACTCCAGAGAACGAACGATTCGGCTACTCGCTGGCGGTATTTGGTCTGACCTCCGCCTTTCTAAGCCAGTTCGAAACCACGCCCGCCGCCGAGGTCGCTCCAGGTGCGGAGTTTCGCTATGCGCCACAGGCCATTGATGTGGACGCAAGTACGACCTACTCGTTGGCTGTAGGACCGGCGTCGATGGAGGTGTTGCCCGCGACGGGAGAATTTGTGTGGTCACCTTCCGAGCACGAGGTCGGGGAGCATACCGTCGTGGTGCGTAGCGAAAATGGCTTTGGCGATGTGGCCGAGCAAGCGTTTTTGCTCACCGTCCGAGGCGATGCTACCACGCAGTTGGTCGAAGAAGTCGAAGAGCCCGTTGATAACGAAGAGGAACAGCAGTCCGGCAGGTCTCGGCCATCCGGTGAGTCACGCGGCGACTTGGTCGACGAAGTCTACTTTAGCGTTGGTTTTAGCTGGTTCCTCTGGCAGAGTGACGGCACAAAGTTCTGGGCCGATGACTCGGACATCATCCGCCTGGCACGCTATGAATCGGGTGACTGGGAGTTTTCCAAGTACTTCGACGGCAGCGATGTGGGACTTCGTACCCATAGCGAAGACATGGACGCATTCTATATGCGCGAAGATGGTTCGATTCTCGTCTCGCTTGCAGGCTGTGGTCATGTTCCAGGAGTCGGGCACGTCTCGGGTGAAGATATTTTGCTTTTCACGCCCGATGAGCTTGGGTACCAGACCAGTGGTACTTGGTCGATGTACATCGATGGTCGCGATGTGGGGCTGAGTCCTTGGGAGAACGTAGATGCAATCTCAGAACTTCCTGACGGTCGTTTGATACTGTCGACTAGCCGCCATGCGCATGTCCCTGGGATTTCGGGGGTTATCAGGGACGAAGATCTACTAGCGCTGACCATCGAGCAGACGGGCTGGCACAGCGAGGGAGAGCTTGAACTGTACTTCGATGGCAGTGATGTTGGGCTGGGTGGTTTCTGGGAGGACGTCAACGGTGTCAGCGTCGAAAGTAACGGCAACACGATTCACTTCTCTCCCTTCGGTCCAACGCGACTAGAGCCACACTACTGGGCCTTTGGTCGCGACATTGCTACTTTCGATGCTACTTCACTAGGGGCTCACACCGATGGGGAGTACCGCCGTCCGCTGACCCTAAACGGTAGTCATACGGGCCTGCTTTTCGCCTGGATCGATGGAGTGAGCTACGAAGGTGTTCCGCAAACGGCCAACGAGCCGCCGGTACTAGAACCCATTGCTGACCAGCAGATCGACGAGTTGTCTGCCTTCGCATTACAGCCAAACGCTTCGGATGCGGACACCCCAGTTAATGAACTGCAGTGGAGTCTGACATCCGCACCCACGGGTATGACCATTGATGGCTCGACAGGAGCGATCAACTGGACTCCGAGCGAAGCTCAGGGTCCTGATGACTACCAAGTCGCCGTTCAGGTATCCGATGGCGACAACGCGGTAAGTCAAACTTTTACGATCTCCGTGGCGGAAGTGAATGAGGCCCCGACGATTGACTCCGTGCAAGCGCAGGAAGTGCCGGAAGGCACAACGCTTTCCCTGCAGATTATGGCCTCCGATAGCGACTTGCCTGAGCAGTCTCTCACCTATTCCTTGGGGGCAGGCTCGCCGGCCGCCGCTTCGATCAATACCGAAGGACTGATCACTTTCCTGACGACGGAGGCCGACGGACCAGGCACCGTGGAGATAGTCGCGGTAGTGACAGACTCCCTGGGCGCTTCTTCCGAACTCACGATCCCGGTCACGATCCTCGAGGTGAACGAGCCACCGGTATTGGCGGCAGTTGCCGATCAAGAACTTGCCGCAGGCGAGTTACTGGAACTCACGGCCTCGGCCACGGATCCAGATATTCCAGCCAACACCTTGACCTACAGTCTGACGACGTCTCCTCCTGGGGCGACCATCGATGTTGTAACCGGACAGATAACCTGGACCGCGAATCAACTTGGCGGCAACACCTTCACCGTAAAAGTGGCCGACGAAGGCGGCTTGACCGACAGCGAGACGTTTGTGGTCAGTGTGAGTGGGGTCGAACTGCGGGAGTTGAGCAACTTTGCTTCGGAGTTACGCGAGACGCTGACAATCCCTGCCGAAAATAGCGCACTACGCATCGAGTTCGAAACACCCGATTTCGATACGACGTCACTGCGCGACATTCGGGACGCTTTCGAGATCGAGATCACCGACGCATCCGGCAACCCGATCACTTTTCCCTTTGATGCCACTTCGGACGCCAGCTTCAACTGGACTGAGGGACTTTCTCCCATCGCCGGACCAGCAGTGCAGACTACGACAGGCTCGGCGGGCCAACTCTCTACGGCCACCGTGAATCTGTCTTCCCTGCCAATTGGCACAGAGATCGAACTGCAGCTTCGTTTGGTCAACAACGATGCCGATGACGGCTCTGCCGTACGTCGGATTGCCTATGAGTTTGTAGCAGCCAGCGGGGCCAGTCCGACTGGCGTCTCTACATCGAGTCCTCAGTCGCTTTGGTCGGCCGATCTCGAAGGCCTGGAAGACGTCACTGGCAGTCTCGATATTAGCTATGGTCGCACAACGTTAAGCCGTGAAAACGATCGTTTGTTCAGTCAACTAGTGCTGAGCAATCAGGGTAGCCAGACTCATCGCGGTCCACTGGTGGTCGTGCTGAAGAATCTCTCGTCGCTGGACGCGGCGGTGCTGCGTCCAGATGGCTTCACCGATGCGGGCGAGCCGTACTACCAAATCGAGCTGACGGACGGGGTTCTTGAACCCTCATCCACGACTTCGCGCGGCATTGGCTTCTTGAACAATAGCAATCTCCGCTTCGATTATGAAGTGCAAGTACTGGCGGCGCTGAATGCAGGTCCAAGCGCCTTCTTGACTTCACCGACGCTTCAATACGAAACGGGTAGCGAGTATCAGTACACGGCTCAGGCCGACGATCCGGATGGCGACGAGCTAACCTACACGCTGATCTCAGGACCAGCCAACGCAACGCTCGATCCAATGACAGGGAAGTTTACTTGGGCCACGGAATCGAGTGATGTGGGCAATCATCGGATTGTCATCCGCGCGAGTGATCCGTTTGGCGCGTTTCTAGATCAGGAATTTGATTTAGAGATAGTGGACAGTCTACCCAACCGTCCTCCGGTGTTTGTCAGTGAGCCGGTGACTGAGGCGATTGCCTCGAGCGGTTTTGAGGTGACGACGGTCGGTGTGGGTGATGCTCCTGCGGGCGTAGCTGTTATTGGTGGCTTGCTTGGACCTCGCTTGGTCACCGCCAATGCGGGCGATCAAACGATTGGAGTCTACGCCGGCGAGAACAACGATCGCTTCGATGATGAGACAATCTACTCCACCGGTTTTCGACCAGCGGAGGGGCAGTTGTTCGACGTTGGTTACAGCGTCGATATTGGCTTACCAGAATTCATTGGTTCGTCGGACGAGAATCGCGTCTTCGGGTTGGATCAGGGTGATCTCAACGGCGACGGCATCCTCGATCTGGTCTCGATGCAGTACGTCGATTCACCGCGGACTGGGGAACGCTATCAGATCAGAATGAGTTCAATGCTCGGCGATGGGATCGGTGGCTTCGGGGAGCCCACAGAGATTTACCGATTTTCGATTGGAACGACTGATTTCGACTATTGGAACTTGACCATTGAGGATCTGGATAACGACGGCAATCACGATGTGATTGCTTTGAATCGCAACCGCGATCGTCGCTTGATCACTCTTCTTGGAAACGGTGACGGTACCTTTGCTCCTGCAATTGAGCAGACAGACCAGAATACGATCAGTGATTTTGTCATCGCCGATGTGAACGAAGATGGCGTAGTGGATCTTATTGGCAGAACGGCTGCAACTTCATTCGGCGCAACATATACGCTGGCATGGCTGGAAGGGTTGGGTGACGGCACGTTTAGTGCTCCTAATGAAATTGCTTCTGGCGGAAGTCAACCCAATTGTTGCTTCCGAGCGCCCCAGCGTCCTTATGATGTGGCCGATGTAAACCAGGACGGACACTTGGATCTGATTGCGATGGTTGCGTTGGATACTACCAGAGACTTCCAGATCTTTGCTGGCGATGGTGCAGGAAACTTCAGCTTACTTAGCGAACTGAACGCACCGCTCAATGCAAACGGTCGCTACATGATGATTGCGGATGAATTTACCGGTGATGGTCTGCCCGATATTGTTTTCCACGATGGCAGCAACTTCCACCTGCTTGCTGCAGAGAATGCGAGTGGAACCAGCTATACCTACACCGAAGATACCATTGATGTGCGCGGCTTCAGCTACAACATCGCTGGAAGCAATGATCCCATTGACATCGACGGCGATGGCGATCTGGATTTCATCTTCGGCGAGTACTCCAACAACGCCTCCGTGAAGGTAGCTCGGAATAATGGTTCAGGACTCTTCGAGGTCACGGAGTACGCGCAGGTCGATTTCTCGGGCGAGATTGAACCCTACAACGATGACACGGTTGCGGGCGGAGGGTTGTTTGGGGATTACAACAGTGACGGTGTGATGGATTTGGCGTACTTCAGCGCAAGTACAGACTTCAACGGAGTCGGGATTCGGCTCGGTACTCGACCGGGTGAGTTTGGTAGTACGCGGACTATCCCTTGGGTCCAAAATCCTCGGGTCGAATTCGCATTGCCGGGTGATTTCAACGGGGATGGCATTATCGATCTACTCGACACGATCAATGATCGCACTTTCCTTGGCAACGGCGACGGTACTTTCGCAGATCCATTTCCAACAGTTGGGGTTAACGGAGGCGAGAACGCGGGTGGGACCGCTGACTTTAATCTTGATGGACTGACTGACTTCGTGGCTCAAGGGGGGCTCGCCTACAAAGTTGGCCTAAGTAACGGTGACGGAACCTTCACGCTTTCTGATAACAGCACGATTCTTGGATCCTTCTACGGCATCAGCAATTTGTCCGTGCATGACTTCAACAACGACGGCTACGCAGACTTTATGTCCAAAGCTGGCGTTGAAAGACACATTGACGTGCATCTAAACGATCCTTTGAATCCCGGGACTTTTGATGTATCGTTTCGCTACACATTGCCGCGAGGTTCGCAAGGTACGAATGTATCGCAGTGGGAATCGGCGGTGGATGTCGGTGACTACACGGGCGATGGCATCTTAGATCTGATCTTTGCTGAGCGTGATGAAGAGGGTGACAATGTTATAAAAGTTATCGTGATGGCCGGTGATGGAACCGGCGATTTTGTCCGATACAGCGAGTCGGCTGTTTACGGTGAGGCAGAGCAAGCGAATATCTACGGTTCCGCTGTGGACCCGGGCGACTATGTCACGGGTGATATCGATGAGGATGGGGACCTTGACTTGCTTTCCGCGACGTATCGCGGCATGCGAGTCTTTCTCAATGACGGAACGGGTAATTTCACTTTCTCGGAATTGCTCGATCACGTTGGCAACGATCAGCGTGAACGGGAAACCTGGTTGGTTGATTTTGACGAGGATGGACACCTCGACATTTTCCAAGTCGGACAGAATGGCGCCGGTCCATTCTTAGTTTGGCAAGGAGATGGAACCGGCAGATTCGAAGTGACCCAAAGTGTTGGCGCCGTCGCAGCTAACACCGGAGGATATGCCCCCTTCGTAGATGTCGACGGAGATGGGCACCTTGATTTCGTTTATGCTACCGGAGGCAACGGAAACTACAACTCGGACGAAGCCGCGATCTACGCGGGTCGTCGCGAGGACTTAGTAGACATGATCGCCGTGGACTTGAATGGCGACGGCAATGAGGAAGTCTTGGCCATCCAAGAGCAGATGGACCGTCTCCAGGTCTTCGAAGGCGACAACCTGGGTGGATTGACGCGTCTGCCAGATTTACAGACAGGCCGTGCACCGAAGGCGGTAACTACTGCTGACTTGGATGGGGACGGTCAACTCGAGCTGTTGACCGTCAACCGCGCGACACGCGACATCAGTCTCTTCAGCGGTGAACTGAACAATGGCTTTACGCAGACATCTATTCCAGCCGGTAAAGGCCCAGTGGATATTGCCGCCGCAGACCTGGATGCAGACGGGAATCAAGATGTCGTCGTGCTGGATGACTTCGACAATGCACTTTTGGTGTATCCCGGAGATGGATCCAGTTCCTTGGGCGTTCCAGTCCCGACAGCTCTGGGTGATCGACCAAGTCGATTCGTTTTAGAAGACGCAACTGGAGATGGAACGCTTGATGCCGTCGTGACGTTGCCGGAATCTGCGCGGCTTATGATCTTACCTGGGTTAGGCACAGGTGGCTTTGACAGCCCTTTCTACATCGATCTAGATTCTAGCCCGACCGATGTGGCCGTACTCGATCTGAATGATGACGGAAATCCAGATCTAGCCGCAACCATTGCTGCGACAGGTGTCTTAAGTATTCACTATGGACTCGGCGGAAATCAATTTGCCCGTGCACAAGAAGTCCGAGTGGGTGAGTCACCCAACAGAGTTGCCGTTGCAGACGCTGACAAAGATGGACGACTCGATTTCGTGGTGAGCAACCAAGGCGATGATACTGTCTCGGTTGTCTACAATCGCTTTGACCCCAATGAAGTCTACCGATACGACTCCGATGCTATCGATCCTGATAACGATCCGCTCACCTATTCCATCGTGGACGGTCCAGGTGGCTTGATCATCAACCAGGCAAGTGGAGCTCTGCTTTGGGCGGCCTCGCCGGATCAAGTTGGAGTTCACGATGTGACAATCTCCGCGGATGACGGTCGCGGCGGTGTGGCTACTCAATCCTTCAAGATCGAAGTGGAACCAGCGCGTGAAAACGCGGCCCCGGTGATTGCAACGACGCCTCTAGAGCAAATCGGTGCACGTGAAGCATTCTCCTACTCAGCTAAAGCACTGGATAGCGACAACCATCCGCTCCGCTATACATTGCTGGATGGACCCGAGGGAGCCAGCATCAATCCTACGACGGGCGAACTTGCTTGGGATGGTAGAAATCAGTCGGAAGCATACGGGATCGGAGCGCAGGGCGGAATTATTCGAGTGCCAGTTGACGATTCCCTCAAGCCGGAAAGCATCACCGTCGAAGGTTGGTTCGAACTCACCGATTTGCCGCGTTTTAACTTGCTGATCAATGACCAGGGGATTCTGGTCACGACGCACGAGACAGACCAGTCCTTCCGCGTCGATTTGTTTCTACCAGGGGAGACTCTCCGGTTCTTCGTTCCTGTCACACCGGAAGTTGGACGGACTTATCACATCGCCTTTACCTACGATGACACCACAGGCGAAGCGAAGCTATTTATTGACGGACAGCTGGGTGGATCCGCGATTGCTTCGGAACCGAAAACACTCAACACGAACCCAGCAATCACAATCATCGGCCAGCAGAACGGAAGTACTCGCGCTAATATCGATAACTATCGCATCTGGAACTATCCGCGGAGTGAAGCCGAGATTCGCGAAGGAATGAGCCAGCAATATGACAGTGATCCGCGTCTTGTGCTCGACTATCGTTTTGAGGATGGGACCAACACTTCCTCTGTCCGTGACCATTCTATCTACGGCAACGAAGGCTATCGCATCGCATTCGGCACACAAACGCAACAGGCAGATGGTCTCACTGAGGCAGGGAGCTATGATTTCTCCGTGCTGGCCGAAGATGGCCGTGGAGGCAGCGATGAGCAATCTTTTACACTGGAAGTGCTGCCCGAACTGCGCGGATCCATTTCCGGAACAGTATTTGATGATCTGAATAGCGATGGCGATCAAGATGACGGCAGCGAATCCGCAGCCGAGCCAGGGCTTGAGGGCTGGCAGCTGTTCATCGACAGCAATGGCAATGCGTTTCCCGATCCCGGCGAACTACAAACGAGCACCGATGCTGGCGGCAACTATACTTTTGGCGGCTTGCTGCCTGGACTGTATCCCATTCGCGTTGCACCTAACGCAGGTTTCACAACGCCAACGGTCTTCAATGCTGAACCTCAATTGGAAACTGCTGTGGAGCTGGATCCAAGTTCCGTTGCCGAGTACGACGTCGCTATTGAACAACTTGCCTTGGGCCAAATTCGCGGCAGCTTGGCTACCGAGAGTTTCGATCCCATTGCCTACTGGAATGTCTATTCAGACCTAAACGATAACGCACAGCACGACGTGGGCGAGCCGATCACCGTCTCGGATCGCAATGGAAACTACGCCTTGAGTGGTCTGCCAGCAGGCAGCTACAAGCTTCGCACCGAAAACCCTGCTGGCTGGGTAGATGCCGCCGGTAGTAGCGGACTCGATGTTGTCTTGGCGCAAGACCAAGTTTCCGAGGACAACGACTTTACTTTAATACCGACCAACACCTCGGTTTCCAGCGGTCTGCTCTTTGTAACGGTGCCGCAAACAGCCGTTGAGGCGCGGCAGACCTTCACCTATGCTTCGCTGGCCAACGGCATTGTCAGTAACGATGTGGTGTATGATCTGTCGCTTGCACCCGAGGGTATGGTCGTTGATCCAAGTAGCGGACTAGTAGCTTGGCGTCCGACGATCAAGCAAGTAGGAGAGCATCTCGTGATCTTGCGTGCCACGGATGCTTCCGGATCTGTTGCCTTGCAGGACTTCACCCTCCAAGTCGCGGCGCCCAACACTGCCCCGATTTTATCGGGACCATCCTCGCTAGATGCCTACGTAGGATTGAACTACAGCTATGACTTGGCTGCTCAAGATGCGGAGGGCACCGAACTCACGTTCACTTTGACGCAGGGTCCTGCAGCGGCCAGCATTGATTCAGAGACCGGCCGATTAACTTGGGAGCCAGAGCTGGCTGACGTCGGTTTTGTCGACTTTACCGCGACCGTCACTGACTCCGCCGGAGCGACAGGCACCGTTTCTTGGACGGTGAACGTTCAAGATGTCATGGTCTCCGCCTTGCCGTTGAGCGTTGAGTCTCCGCGGACTTCAGCAGCTGTTGGTGTTGACTACTTTAGTCGCGTCTCCGCAACCGATGCGCTTGGACGTCCGGTAACTTGGGGATTATCCGCTGGACCAGTCGGCGCGATAGTGCAGTCGAATGGGACCATTGAGTGGACACCAGTAGCGTCGCAGTTGGGAACCCAAACATTTCAGTTGACGGCAACCACGGCCGATGAAACAGAGGAAGCTGTTTCATTTGAAGTTGCGGTACTTGGGCGGCCTCAAAACTCGGCACCCGAGATTGTTTCTGAGCCTACGGATTCGATTTCGCTCGGCCAGGAGTTTACCTATGACCTGCAAGTGAGCGATGCGGACGGAGATGTGCTGGCCTTCACGCTGCTTGCGGGTCCAGTCGGAATGAGTCTTCATCCTTCGCTGGGACGCCTGCGTTGGACTCCGAGCGTAGATCAACTGGGAGAACATGATGTTCTGGTGCAAGTCAGCGATCCTTCAGGTGAGGTCGCGGAGCAGAGCTTCACGCTTCGCGTTAGTCGCTTTGGAGGTCCACCGACCTTGACGAGCACGCCACCGGTCATCGCTAGTGTGGGCACTGGCTACTTGTACTCTGTGGTAGCGCAGGATCGTGAAGGCGATCCATTGAACTACAGCTTGTTGGCAGCTCCATTAGGAATGAGCATCGTATCCACGACTGGTGGGATCTCATGGACTCCGACGATCGATCAAGTTGGTTCGCAGGACGTAGTCGTGCAAGTGAGTGATGGCATCGGTGGTGCCGTGACACAAGCCTTCTCGATCGAGGTGCTAAGTGGAACACCCAACATAGCGCCAAGCATCACCAGTGAGGCTCCGCGATTTGCCGCAGTAGGATCACCTTTCGTATACTCGCTCACCGCGACAGATCCAGAGAACACGACCATCACTTATAGTCTCGGTCAAGGTCCTGCGGGCATGACAGTGGATGCGAATACAGGTGCAGTTGACTGGACACCGATCGCAAGTCAAGTGGGCAAGCAAGTGGTCACACTGATCGCAACGGATTCGGACGGCGCCAATGCTATCGAGTCGTTTGAAGTCGATGTGCTTGCGTCGAACAACGCGCCCACGATCTCGAGCTTCGCGCCTACGACGAGTGTTGCCGGCGCTGAGTTCCGCTACGATGTTCTCGCTAAGGATGTGGACTTAGATCAGCTGAACTTTGAGTTGCTTGAGTCGCCCGCGGGCGCCACGATCGATGCCTTTGGTCGCGTTCGCTGGCTGCCCCAGCTCGCAGACTTGGGTAATCACGTGTTCGAGCTGCGCGTCACTGATCCTAGAGGAGGCGAAGCTACCCAGAGCTTCACCTTGGAGATCGTCGAAGACAATCAGCCGCCGTTGGTTAGCCTGATTGAGACGCCTGATGATGCGATTCAAAACGTTCTTCCTTGGCGAAGCCCATTCGTGGTCTACGCCAAGGCCACGGACAACGTGGGCATCGCATCGCTAACGCTCGAAGCAAATGGCCTAGACATTCCTCTCGATGCTGCGGGAACGGCGCAGTTCAGCTTCGAAGATTGGAGTTTCGCCAACATCGAAGCGACCGCAACTGCGACCGACGTGAACGGCAATTTCACCACGCAAACGATTAACTTCAGTTTTGACTTCCCTGAAGGTTGGAGCGAAGCAGGATCGGAAGACATTCCTAGCGCAGAGATCAGTAGTCCAAGCAACACCGCCTCGGTTAGCGGCTTGGTCAATATTGTTGGCACGGCAGACCACCCCGATTTGTTTGGCTACAAGCTTTCCTATCGGCGCGTGGATGAAACCATCTTCACCGAGTTCCTGCAAGCAGCAGGTTCCGTCGTCAACGGCGAGCTTGGTATCTGGGACACCAGTTTGCTTCGCAACGGCGAGTACGTCATCCGTCTTGAAACTGCCACCAACGCAGGCGTCGTCAACGTTGTCGAACACAACGTGGGCTTGATCGGTGACTTCAAGCTGGGCGATTTCCAACTGGAATACACCGATCTAGTGGTGCCAATCGCCAATGCTCAACTGGAGTTCACCCGTATCTACGATTCGTTCTCCGCAGACATAGCGAGCGATTTTGGGCAAGGTTGGCGGCTTGAGTATCGCGATACGCAACTGTCGGTCGGCCTTCCTGCGTCAGGACTGGAGGACATCGGAATTTACTCTGCCTTGCGTCCGGGCGTGAAGGTCTATATGAATCTTCCTGGTGAAGGCCGTGTTGGCTTCACCTTTGATCCCGAGATCCGCGTACTGCCCGGCTTTGGGGGAGAGAACCTCGTGCTGGCACGGCCTCGCTTCCGCTCCGAATCCGGACTGCAGGCAACACTCTCAACGGGCACCAATGGCTACTTGCGTGTCAATGAGATGGGCGAGCTGTTTGCTCCGGGCAATCTGCCCTACAACCCGGCCAGTCCGGACTTCGGCGGTGCCTACGTCGTGACCACCAACGACGGCACCCGCTACCGCATCAACGGTGCCAACGGGGAACTCGATGAGATCCGCAACGCAGCTGGGAACGCAGTCACCTTCAGTGACGATGGCATCTACAGCGGCAACGAACGTGTGCTTGAGTTTCGCCGAGACCCAGCCGGTCGTATTACTCAAGTGATTGATCCCACGGGAGCCTCACTCGAGTATGGCTATTCACCCAGTGGTGACCTGATCGCGGTCACGGATCGACAAGGCAATAGCTCAAGCTACAGCTACTCCACCGAGCGAGCTCATTTCCTGACTGAGTACATCGATCCACTGGGCCGCCAAGCAATTCGCAACGAATATGGTCCCGATGGCAGGCTTGTCCGCAAGATTGACGCGAACGGAGTAGCCACTGACATTTCCTACGACCCGGGGAACAAGCTGGTGATCGTCACCGACGGACTGGGCAATCCAACCGCACTGGAACTGGACAATCGTGGTTTGGTTGTTGCAGAGACGGACGCCTTAGGCAATGTGACTCGTCGCGAGTTCGACGATCAGGGGAATCAAACGCGATTGATTGACCCTGCAGGCGCGGTCACCAGTTCGGCCTTCAATGCCTTTGGCAGTGAAGTGTCAAGAACGGACGCCTTTGGCAACACGAGCTATACAACCTATGACGACTTCGGCAACGTGCTGACCGAAGTCTCGCCAAGCGGCTTGACGACGACCAACACCTATGATGAGCGCGGATTACAGACTTCTACCGAGAACGCTGCTGGCGGGCGAGTCGAGTTCGCCTTGAATGCCAATGGCGAAACAACCAACTTCGGTTCAACTTCTCTCGGTCTTTCGATGGACTTCGTCTACGACGGTGGTCTTCCTGTTGGCGCGATGGATTCGACCGGGGGCAACGTCGACGTGCAATATGATGCGTTGAATCAGGCGACGCGTCTCGAGGACTCCGTGACCGGTCTGAGCATGGATATCAGCTACGACCAGAATGGGAATCTGCTGTCGGTAATTGATTCGCTGGGAGCCGTGATCTCCGCCGAGTACGATGCCAACAACAACGTCATCGCAAACACGGATGCTCTCGGGAATCGGACAGAGTATGTCTATGATGCCGAGAACCGTCTGATCCGTACCCTCTATGCCGACGGCTTTGGCGAAGAGGCTACCTACGACGCTATCGGTCGCGTGATCTCCCAGCGTGATCGGGCCGGCAATCTGACCGAGTATGAGTACGACGCGTTGGGGCGAGTCACGGCCGTCGTCGAGCCAGACTTGACCCCAGGCGACTCCAGCGACAATCCGCGTACAGAGTACCAATATGATGGGGTTGGTCGAGTAATTGCTAGGACAAATCAGCGTGGCGCAACAACGGCATACGAGTACGACCTACTTGGAAATCTAGTTCGTGAGATCGATCCTCTGGGAGGAGAGACTCAGTATGAATACGATGCCGAATCGCGGCTTATCTCGGTGACCGACCCTCTGCTACGGGTGACACATTACGAATACGACGCTCTCGGCAATCGAACCGTAACGACACTCGCCGATGGCTCGACGCTTACCGTCACGACCGATGTCAATGGTTTGCAGAAGAGTGTGACCGACGCCAGCGGAGTTCAAGTTCAATACGAATATGACGACTTTGGACGCTTAACCGCCGTGCTGGAGGCAGGTGCCCGCACGACGTACGAGTACGACGTGAATGGCAATCTCATAGAGACTGTGGATCCTCTGGGCAATACGACAACGTATACCAACGACGCCCTGGGGCGGGTTATCGAGAAGACCTATGCCGATGGTCTTTCAGAGTCCTTCGAGTACGATCTGTACGGCAATCTCACATCGTTGACTCGACAAGATGGCACGATCACGACGTTTGAATACGACGTGATGAATCGTGAGGTGGTGGCCGACTGGTCCGGTGGCATACGCATTGAGACAGCCTATACGGCCAATGGCTTGGTGCAATCGATTACCGAAGGTAGTTCTGTCATCGCCTTTGAGTACGATGCCCTCGACCGTCAGATCACTCAGACGGATCCCAACGGACACGTGGTTCGAACAAGTTACGATCTGGCTGGCAACAAGACTTCAACCGAGTCGATCGCAGGTGTCACTCAGTACAGCTACAACGCCAATGACTGGCTTGTGTCGATTGATCACAATGGCGACCAGACGCAGTACCAATACAGCGCCGCTGGAGAGCTGACCCGAACAGACTACAGCAATGCGACCTACGAGTTGTTCGTTCGTTCGGAGGTTGGTCGGCTGCTGGAGAAATCGATATTCGATGGTTCCGATCAATTGCTGGAAGCCTTCACGTTCACCTACGATGCAGCAGGTCGAGAGCTCTCCGAGGGGGATTCGACAGGCAGCACGGTGTTCTACGGATATGACAACCGCGGTTGGCTCATCAGTGAATCCACCACTTTGAACGGCTCTGAGTTGCAGCAAGTTATTTACCAGTATGATGCCTTCGGCAATCGCATCGCGAAAGACGATTCCTTGGCTGGTCTGACCGAGTATACCTACGACTCGCGTAATCGACTTGTGCAAGAGAGCACGGGCAGTGGTGTGGTGACCCACAGCTACGACGCCAACGGGAACCAAATTCTAAAGGTGGATAGTAGCACCGGAGACCAAACCAGCTTTACCTGGGATGCTGCAGGCCGACTGATCCAGGTCACCAAGGTCGAGAACGGCCAGACGACGGTAGTCGAATACGAGTATGCTCCGAACGGCATGTTGATCGCCCGGACGGAAGACGGTGAGCGGATTGAGTTGGTGATGGACACTGCCCGCGACAACTGGCAGACGTTGGCCGAGGTGGACTCCGATGGCAACGTGACTACGAGCTATGTGCTTGCTCCCGAGGGAATTAGCATGGTTGCTCAGTATCCGGGCGGTCAGCAGCAGGTGCTGCACTCAGGCAACGGAGACAGCGTGGTTCTGGTCACCAATGCTGCGGGCGCTGTCACCGACCGTGTTGCCTATGATGCCTACGGAAATGTGACAAGTCGTGTTGGTGCGACGGTCCTAAGCCATCTTTACAATGGGGAGCGCCGGGACGCGGCGACTGGCTTAGACTACTTGCGTGCTCGCCAGTACGATCCAGCCGTAGGTCGCTTTATCTCGGCCGATCCATTCCCTGGACTCTTGGTCGATCCAATCACGATGAACTCCTACGCCTACGCGTCGGTCGATCCGGTCAACGGGACCGATCCTACGGGGAACATCACTCTGGACGAGGAACTGGTCGTGTTTGGAATCATCACCGTATCGTTCGGAATTGGCGGAGCGACTTTAGGCTACAAGATTGCGGAATACAAGAAGGTGAATCCGATCGCGGGTGCGATTATCGGTGGTATTGCCGGGCTGGCTGTGGGGGCTCTTACGGCTTACGCTGGAATAACGATTGCTCTGGCAGCAGGTCCGCTGACCTTTGCAACCGCGACAGTTCCCATTGGGACGATCACAGTCGGTGGAGCATTTGCCTTGCTGGCTGGAACTTTCTCACTAATTAGTATTGCTGAAGTCGCCAAGACATTAGGGATTTTCAAGTCGTTGCTCGATAACGCGGAAAACTCTCCCGGTGGTACGCTTCCTGGTTCCACTCTCACGCCAGGTATCGTTGTCGAGATCAACGATCCAAAAAAGAATTAATGCCCTCGGCGTTGGGGAACTGGGTAAGTCTGCGTCCACACTACAGCCAAAACCTCATGAGATTTGAAACTCACCTTCATTGAACTCGCCGATTTTGCTATGAGTTAGCAGATGACTGCATTCGTGCACTGGAGAGTTCAGATGGCAAAGTACGCAAAGAGTTTGTCGGTTCTAGTAGTGGTGCTGCTCTTGTTGCGCGGGCCGATAGGAACTTGGGATGCGTTGGTGCTCCAAGTTCAAACTCTGCTCGGCTCCTTTCTTGGAACCGGCGACGGGTTGAGCTTAGTCGTGCTGCATACTCTGCCGCTGGCGGGTTCCGTAGCGATCGTGACTATTCTCGTCGCTCGTGAAGTACTCACCTTCGAGTCTTTTGGCTCGGTGGTAGGACTGTCCATCATCGTTGCGGGCAAAGACCACTTCGTGCGAGCGACGGTCCTTGCGCGGATGAAATTAGGTGGATTTTCGGGGCCGCCAAACGCTGGGTCTCTCATTGGCAGGATAC
>JBCCEO010000034.1:0-21290 GCA_039030255.1 Planctomycetota bacterium
TCGACGTTGAACCATCCGATAGTTTAAAGGATCCAATCTGTGCTCCATACCCTTTAAGGCCAGAAAAACCAGCTTCCATGGCGCGTCGAGCGATAGTGCAGGGGAGAATCCAAAGTTAGTTCTGCCCCGAACCACGTTAGCCCGCGGCAAGCCCTTTGATCTGCGACCGCATAGAGGTTGACCGTTCTCGGCTTTTTTTTCCAGAAGCATTCAAAATCAACTCTCTCATTCCGTTTCCTGTGTAAAATTCAGACATTCAATCTGTTTACGCTTTTTGCGACGCTTTCCCATGTTTTGTCCATATTGCAGTTCGGACAATGACCGAGTGATAGATTCGCGTGCTTGCGAAGATGGCCGAGCGATTCGGCGTCGCCGATGTTGCAACAACTGCGACAAACGCTTCACTACCTATGAACGCGTGGAGCAGTATCCGCTGCAAGTCATCAAAAAGCATGACGATACACGCGAGCCTTTTTCGCGTGAGAAGATTGAGAAAGGGCTGGTGAAGGCCTGCTGGAAGAGGCCAATTAACAGCGAACAGATTCGCGCCCTGGCGACGCAGATCGAAGCCGATATCCAATCGGATTATGACACGGAGATACCGAGCTCAGTTGTCGGACATATGGTAATGCAGCGTCTGGCCGAACTAGATCAAATCGCGTATGTGCGATTCGCGAGCGTGTATCGAGAATTTAAGAGCGTTGAAGAATTTGTAGAGGAGCTTCAACCGCTTCGCCTGGGCTCAGGCGCCGAGACGGATTCCAATAGCCTACAGTAGACTTCTCGAGCGCATTCGCAAAAGCTAGGCCCTCCCATTTGAGCTCAAACCAATATGATCAAACGTGCCGGGCAACGCTAAAGTTTGCGATGTCGCTAAGCTTTCGAAGATATTCGCTTTCCTCAATCGCCTGTAAGGTGCGAACCGAATTTTCAGCAAGTGCCACGGCTTTCGCTCTCGTGTAGTTCGATGCATCGGTTGAATCCAGCTGCGATCGAATCCAGCGAAAGTGTTGCAGGCTATCGCGAGTCGGACTCTTTAATTCAGCCAAGACTTCTCTTCGAGCGCTTCCACGTAGTTGTGCCAATAAACGAATGGTAGGCAACGTTGGTTTACACTGCGCGAGATCCGTTCCCAAGGTCTTTCCGACACACTCTTCCCCCCAGTAGTCAAGCCAATCGTCAAATACTTGGAACGCAATCCCAAGCTTCATTCCGTATTGAGTTAAGGCTTTTCGTTTTAGGGTTTCAATACCCGCGCTCCAAGCCCCTAGTCGACAGGCGGCAGCACACAGCGCTCCGGTCTTTAACGCAAGAACACGTCGATACTGAGTTGCTTTCATCGCCCAATTGCCCGCCGTGCGTTGCTGAAGTAGTTCTCCTTCGCACAAGGCAGCCGCAGCCTTCGCAATGCACCTTGCCGCAAAAGGGCTTCGACATCGGGCAGCTAAGTCGTATGCGCGAGTGAATAGGTAATCACCCAACAAAACCGCGCTGGCCCCACCCGCCACTTTGGCAACCGTGGGCCGGTGCTGACGTACGTCAGCAGAATCCATAACATCATCATGCACCAAACTTGCCATATGCACGAGCTCAACGGCAGCAGCGGAATACAACAGATCATCGTTCCGAATGCGAGAGTGAGCCGGTGGTCGCCCAACCAAGCTAGCTTTGTGTGCAAGTATCGCTAGAGTCGGACGCAGTTTCTTACCCCCGGACGGCGCCGTGGTTTCATATAGCTCGTTGATTTCCGAGCTACGACAACGCGTCGCCGTTTGAATTACCGCTTGCACTTCCGCCAGCTCTGCCTCTACCGCCGGTAGAATAACACTCTTCCAAAGCGAAGGCGCAGATCGCGACTTTTTCTTCAATAAAATTGTCGACGCGACAGGCGTGGTCGCAACCAGGGATTCCTTGAGTTCGTTTTCTGCAATCATTGGCTCACTGCGATTTATCATGACTAGCTCTTCTTGTAGTCGCCGCGAATTCCACCCGTCTTCTCCAGGAGCTCGACGCACTCGATGGACATACTGCGGTCCATGGCCTTGCACATGTCGTAAACTGTCAGGCCAGCGATGCTGGCCGACGTCAACGCCTCCATTTCCACTCCAGTCTTGCCCGTCGAAACGCAAAGCACTTCAATGGCTAGCCGGTCTTCTGCTGGCCAGGAAAAGTCGATTGAGACCGTCTCCAGCGGAAGACTGTGACAAAGAGGAATGAGTTCATCGGTCCGCTTGGCTGCGGCTATTCCGGCAATCCTTGCTATCTGCAAGACTTCCCCCTTCTTCGTTTTCCCATCGCGGATTGCGAGTGCTGTTTCAGGCTTCATTCGGCAAATCGCCCGAGCAAGTGCAGTCCGACGCGTTACCGGCTTCTCGCCAACGTCCACCATGCGTGCCGCGCCTGAGGAATCAAGGTGAGTAAAATTTGCTTCATCCATCGACGCTCTCCGTTCAAGAAACCGAATAACCTGCGACGTTTTAACGCAGCAATTGCCAAACCCTGCGATTTAAGAGGCATTTCCGCACTCATTTTCCGTGGCAGCAGGCCAACCTCGCCCAACCGCGCGGACTGGTTTCATGCCCCGGCAAGACTGTCTAATCGCCATGCCTTCGAACGTCCTAATGAGTCCAAACTGGCCTGATAGCAAGCCTTATGCGACTCGATTTCCCATGGCAACCCGACTGCTCGCTTGCACTATGCCGATTGGAAGCCAATCTGAAGGAGCTGGTCGTTCATAGCCGCGCAACGCAAACTTCAATGGGACACAACAACGCCGGAAGAACTCAAGCTCCCCCTAGAACGCTTCGCGTAGCGAGAAAGGTATCGCAGAACTGATCAACTTGCAAAAGCACATTCTCTTGATCGCCCGCGTCGCCCCATCTGTCCTCGAAAAGATCGGTCATTTGGAAACCGGCCCGCATTTGCCCGCCAAGTTGATCACTTAGGGTATGCCCAAACATGAGCGGCTCGCCTTCGTCCTTCAGCTTCTTGAACCGTTCTGCTGACAAGCTTTGCTCGTCAGAGTAGGGCAGTGCATAGGCGACCTTGAGCCCCTCCTTTTCGGCCGACTCTTCATCGAAAAGGAAAAGTAGCGGGTTGCAGCAACCGGCAAGCAAGATCCCGCCTGAACGCGTCACTCGCGCTGCTTCGCGCCAAACAGGCTCAAGGTCAGGAACGAAACAGTTGGAGCAGGGATGAATGATGAGATCGAAGCGATCGTCTTGCAACATATCCATAGCATCCATGCTCGCTTGAATCAACTCAATGGCGAGCCCCTCGCGCTCGGCAACCATTCGATCCTGGGCCAACTGAGAATCAGACAGATCGACCACTGTCACGTCGGCTCCTGCCGCGGCCAACAAAGGTGCTTGCTGCCCGCCTGAACCCGCGAGCAACAACGTTTTGCAACCCGGCAAATCTGGAAACCACTCCTGTGGCACAATCTTTTGTGGCGTTAGAACGATTTCCACTTTCCCTGATCTCGCTTGCTCGATAGCAGCCGAGTCCACGGGCCTCGTCCAGCGATTGCCTTTTGCCACCAGTCCATTCCAGGCCTGACGATTGGTTTCTAAGAGCTCATTCCGTTGCATTTAATTGCCCTACAAATTCCTTCCGGATACTTGTCTTGCTTCGCTATTAAAGGGATAAACCTAGCTATTATGACTCGTCGAGAAACATTTCGCGCTAAGTCAACCTTGTCAGAGTCAAAATTCCCGTAGGAACTTTATTGTGAAAATCGGGGTAGGCTGCTGCCTCGCGGCCCGTCCTCCCACACCACCGTGCAAACGGGTCCGTACCACGGCAGTTCGGCTGGTTCAACTTTGGGTTCAGGATGTTCCAGCAGCAGTGAGCCAGGTCTGTCACGGCTGTTGTACCAGTAGCTTTTGCGGCTCCTAGCCGTCGGGGCGACAAGGTCTTTTGCCGACGCCCTGGCGCTTCGCTAACCTTTACCTCCAACAAGTTGGATAAGGGACATCCACGATCAAGGTGAGAAACATGCGTAGCAAACAAGAAAAAGACCCGCTCGAAACCGAGCGGGTCTTTCTGCAGAATTCGGGGATTGTACCGAAGATTCGCGGGATCTTTGACCGGAGTAGCTGAGCGCCGTCTGGATTAGACGAGCTCTTTCTTACCGCCGACCAAGGTTCGTAGACGTTCGGCGAGTAGCCTAGCGTCAAATGGCTTCTTGAAAGTTTCATTGATTGCCGAACGATCAAAGCTGAACGTCTGGCCGTCATCAGGAAGCAATGCGATCAATACGATTTCGGTAAAATCATTATTCTTACGCAGGTTTTGGCAAATCTGAAGCGCTTCCACTTTGCCGATTGAGAAGTCCACAATCATGCAGTCGGGATGGAAACTTTCAGCTTGGATGCCCGCCTCAAAACCGCTCGCCGCAGTACCAACTTTGAAAGCTTTCTCAGGAGGCAATTCTCGCTTGAGATTTTCAATCAAAACTTGGTCTTGCGCAACGATCAACACCTTGGCCATTGCCTCATCTTCAAGGTCTCCAAGGGGCATACCATGCTCCTTGAGGAACTTAATGAGGTACTCGCGAGGGATTCGCCTGTCTTGCGAACCCGGGATACGATACCCCTTGAGTCGGCCGGAGTCGAACCATTTGCTCACAGTTCGAGGGGCCACCTTACAGATCTTTGCGACCTGTCCTGTGGTGAACACCTTCATATGCAGGATCTCCGTTTTCCTTACGTGTTACTGAGCTCGCATTTTTTCCAGTAGAAACTATGCGAACCGTTGTCGCCCCTGCCTGTCAAACTGCCAGTTTCCTGACAAATGCCACCAATCCGTTAGTGACAATCTTTAAACAAACACTTGGGTCAGGGCTGTCTTGTGAACGGGTTCCAGTTATCGTCCGGCTCAGCTTTCCATTCGATGAAACCAATTCATTGGTCAGTCGTCTTGATCCCGCGTTGAATATGCATCTCGCGCTCACACCCCCGAGCGAACACAAGAACGTCAATTCGTTGGTCACAATTTGGTCGTGTTAGGATGCAACAAGTGCACGCAGAGAATCTGCTAAGAGGTAGACCACCCGAAAGCGACTACGCCTTACGCTATCACTGAATTTCAGAGACAACGTTCAGTTAGATTCCCCCCTAACTGAACCAGTTGTTTTGCTACCATACGAATCAATCGATTCGTTGGGACTTTGCAGAACAAACTGTCCGCTGTTTGTTTTCGATTAGATTGGGTCAATTACTTTAGCGAGATTGCTCGTTTGGACAGTTCCATTCACCATAAATGGTTTTGAAGCTACAAACGCAACGAATGGAATCACTTTTTCGCACCTAGAATCTGCGAAATCGCTACTCTTTAACAATTGCTAGTACTCAGGCCGCAGAAAACCACTCCTTTCGCACTACCCACCCTGCCAGTCGAAGGGGCGTCAAAACCTACCCTAAGGGAACGCTACCTCGGGCGATGCGCCAAACTTGAAGACAATGCTAGCATTTTCGCTGCGAATTCAAGCTCTTTCCGAGATTCCGACCATGCTTGCCAATTCAGGCCAATCATCTTCTCTTTACACTTTGAACGTAAATGCGTTAAGTTGCATATCTTGCTCGCTCTCCGCCTCTTGCGCGAGCCCTTAAATATTCGCCATTCGAGCGAGCCGTTAAAGACCCAGGGATGAAAGTCATGAACGGATTGAATCACACGCCAATCTTGTCGCCACTGTACCACCAGACGAAGCAAATATTCTTTGTCGGCCTTGTCCTTCTTGGTGCAGTCATTGTTCCAAATGTCAAGGTTGCCGCCCAGACGAATGTTGGTCGTGACTACGGTTGGTTCATTGACGAGAAACGTGATAACGCCCTCGTCTTTGTCGTGCAAATGACGCCTGAACAGGCTCAAGTCGTGCAACTGAATTCCGATCCTCGTCAGGCAAGTCAGCAGAAAGTCGAATTCTCAAGCGAAATGCCACCCGAATTGGTAGGAAGAGTAACGCGAATCGTCGTTCGTATCGGAACCGACATTTTACCGCGAACACCAAGCCTAGCCGAAATCAAACTCATGCCTCGCTTCATGAGCTCATCCGACGTAACCGCTTCACTGGGTCCAGGACGCATTGCGGAAATCGATGGCGGAAGCGTGGTCAACGTGCAGAATTCGAACTTGCCTTCAATGCCAAGCGCTCCGAATACTAACCCCAATCAACGATTTCTGGCGGGCACAACCGGCTCGGGCAGCTCAACCAGCCTTCCCTTTCCCAGCACCTCACCCAGCACCAGTAGCAATCTGCCAAATGTGAATTCCAAATTTGAGAATACAGCAGCTGGGGCTCCGTCGATGCCAAACAACAATTTCAGCTCGAGAACCGGAGCCCAAGGCTGGAATGGCTCGACCTCTCCTTCACCTGGAACGATGGGCAACACGGGCTCATTGAGCGACTTACCCAACTCCTATGGAAACACGGGCAATACTCTAAATACTTCACGAACACCGACACCAAATTTCGGCTCCACGCCGGGAGCCTATGCCTCCGCTCAACAACCCGGAACTTATGGCCAGTCGCAGCCATATGGCGGTACTACAAGCGCGTCGAATACGAGCACGGCAACCAATCCAAATGCGATTCCAAATTCAATCGGCAATGGGCAGGTGGGATATGCCAGCAATGCGCCTCAACAGAATCAGAATCGAAGTGACATAGCTGACAATCAAGGTCGCAATGGTGCAGGTAATCGTAGTGGCTACGGTGGCGGTGGCTATGGCGGAAGAGGTTACGGTGGCCGTGGTTATGGCGGCGATGGCTATGGCCGCGGCGGAAACTCACGCCGCAATAATGGCTATGGTGGCGGCGGTTACGGCGGAAATGGATACGGAGGCGGAGGCTACGGTGCTGGGCGCATGGCAGGCGTTCCAGCTTTAACACGTCTACTTTCCAACAATCTCGCCGCCAACAATCTGGCGGCAAGCGGCCTGCTGAACAACGCGTTGCAACCTGCCTACGGCCCATTGCAAAATGCCTATCTGAACTACCCAGCGCTGCAAAGTCCCAGTCTCCTGAATCCTGTCTCCAACTCCACTGCGAGGAAAGATGCTGAAGAGGATGATGAGGACGACTCGGACAAGAAGGAAGATCTGGTTGCCAGCGCTTCGGATGTCCCGGTTGACGGGAACAGCGACACCTCTTCGGAAGCAGGGAGCGTGCTCGTCAAATTGTTCTTTCTCGTTTCGCTCGTCGCAAACTGCTATTTGATATTCCTCATTCGCAAGCTGCTAATGCGATACCGCTCCTTGCTCAGTACGGTCCGAAGCCACGCGATCGGATAGTGTGGCTATGGCGTGCAGGGAAGGCAGTGCGGGGATGGGCTGCGCACCGCCGGCCCGCAACAGAAGTACCGATTTACCCGAGACCGGCTCCCTTTGAATAGCTAGCTAAGTCGAGGAAACGGATTGAATCGCAAGTAGTTTAGATGCCGGTACAGTTCATTTCGCTGAATCAAGTCCGAGTGGGAGCCGACGTCGGCTACGGTGTGCTCATGCAACATCACGATGCTCTTGCAGTCTCGCAGAGTTGAAAGTCTTTTCGAAAGCACGATTGTGATCCGATTCGGATCCACCAAGGATTGCATCGCAGCTAGGGTCGCCGCCTCATTTGACCTATCCTGGTTCGCCGCCGGCTCCTCGATGACTACGATGCTCGGCTGACACAAGCGAGCTCGGGCGATGCCAATTCGAAATGGTACATCGGCCGCAAGTCGATCGTCATGCGGCGAAACAAGCGTTAGAAGACCTTCTGGCAATTGCTGCACGGCCTCTACAAGCTGCGCATCTTGGACAATTGCTTGCAAGTCCTCTGAGCCAGGATCTTGACTGCCCAAGTTCCTGTACAGCTCCGAGGTCGTTAGAGCTCCGTCGGCAGCAACCCAATGACCACATTTCTCAAGACTCTCAGGATCAATATCACTGATCGATGTTTGGTCGAAAAGCAATCGGCCACTCACCGGCCTGCCGTAACCTAAAAGCAATTCGACCAAAGCCCGCGATTGCAAATCTGAACTCCCAACAACCCCGATAAGCTTACCTGGCGTAAAGTCGATCGAAAGATCCTCGAGTAGTTTTCGTCCTCGACTGTCCAACACCGTGACATGTTCGAAGCTTACACCTTCTGACAATGCACCCAATTCCAGCGATTTCTCAGGTTCAATTTCGTCCACTGAAAGGCTAAGGAAACGATACAACTCATCGACTCCTGTTTCGATTCCACGCAGTTGCTTTTGCGCGTCAAGGATACGATTCAAACTGACGCTTGCAGCACCAAAACAGAAAGCCAAGCAACAAGCTCCGGCCAGGCCAAAACCAGATTCCTGAGCGATGATTTGCACGGCCATCACAAACAGAAAAGCACAAACCAAAATGCCTCCAACGAAGAGCATGGTTGGCCCTCGCCATGCAGAATTCGTCAAACTGCTTACCGCGTCGCCTCGGTAATTTTGAATCTCCTCCTGAAATCTCCGCTCGACTTCCTCTGTCGCATGCACCGACTCAAGCAATGGCCCTTTTACACTTAAGTCGCGAATTTCCAGCCGACTTAACGACGCCCTTTCACGCACAACGGGCAGGTTGGTGCGTCGACTGCCGTCCAAGAATCTGTACACCAGATACACGAATCCGGCAGCGAGAAGGGTTAGCATTCCTAGCATAGGCTCAACGAGCAAAGCCACACATACAGACAAAAACACCTGAACATAATGCCTTGGAAGTGTTCGCCATTTCTTGGTTAGCGTCGTTCGAACCCGTGGCAGGTGATAGTCGATACCATCGACAAGTGCCTGTTCTTGAGCCGAAACGGTTCGTAGTCTCGCCAGTTTTCTGGCCTGCTCTCGAAGACGCCGAAGCATGGCTACCTCAAACGCAACGGCTGCCTTTTGAACCTGACCGTAGAATAAATAAAGCAGAATGGCCCCGATGGCTAACGTCATCGCGGCTGCCGACAACAAGACGAAGACTCGATACAAGAGCGATGTATCCGCCTGGAATAGATCGGCCGAATTCGGCAGGAACAGCGCCATAGCATCAGGCAGTCCCGACGCCCGGTCACCCACCATGCAACTAACAACTCCTCCCAAGAGCCAGGCCAACAGGGGAGCAATGGCTCCAAGCACAAGGCCTAACACAGTACTACCTGCAAGTCGCAATTCGCCACGAGCTTGCTCAATCAAGAATAACAACTTTTTTGACACACTACACTCCTGCGGTACGCTTTCCCGCGCGGCAGAAGCCCGCACAAGAAGGCGTCTCAATTCAAATCTCCCTTATAGTCTAACCACCGCCGAGAAAATGAAACGCAGATGGAGGCAGCACGAATTCGAACTTGCTAAGAATCCATAGGAGGGAGCGAATCGTATTAAGAAGAGGATGCTAAAAAGGCTATCAGCTCGCATCAACGACCGCTTAAGCCACCGCTACTCGGGCGTCGAATCCGCGACCTTGCGATGGACGAATACCGACTTGGCTGAAGCTGATTTTTTTGGTGTCGAGACGAGCTCGAGTTGAAAATCTGCATCTGGATTAAGATGCCAAAGCGTTCGCGTCGTGCCGTAGTTCTCTAGAAGCTTTCGCGTCCACTCTGGATTGCTTCCATGGGCCCATATGATTTTAGCTTGCTCCAAGTCTGCTCCGTTGTAGACCCATTCCTGATGAACGTTGTGCGATTCATCGTAATTCACCACGACCATATGCTTTCCTCGCATCCCAGATAGAGCATCCAGCAAGTCGACGCGGCGTTGCGCCCATTCTGGTTTGGGCTCTGCGCAGTAGGCCCAAGCTGCAACTATCAGCAAAGCGAATTGCACAGCTATTCCGACTGGAACCACGACACGCGAGGCTTGAAACCGATGAGCGAGACGCCGTAGTGCCAGCACTGTCATGAACAGCCCCCACACAACAGCGGGAACAAGATAGTGCGGAAAAATCCAGCAGACGGCCGCAGCAGCAAAAACTTGCATCGCGAGAGCCAACAAAGCAAAGCTACCAACGCGTGTTTTTAAAAAGGACATGCTCGCATACAGGATAGCAATGCCTAGCAAACCGACGAGACCGCCAATCTGGGCGACTGCGATGCTAATTCCTTGCACCCAACCCGTCCAACCTTGACGCGACCGAAAACAATCCAAGGACCAACCTTCATGAAACTTTGAAAATACAGCGGGCACATTGGTTGCCGTCGACTCGATCGGCTGCTGGAAAATGAATACTGGCGCCACTCCATAGCGGGCTTCATGCACCTGGTAAGGCATCTCAAGCACGCTTCCCGTGGTTGAGTAGTTTTGCCATGCGATGAGCGTGAGACAAAAGAACATAGGTGGTGCCGCTCCCATCCCAGCGGTAGCAATGCGATTCAACCGTTCGTGGATACCTCGGCGGGCCATGAAGAACCAAAGCCCAAGGAAACAGCAGCAAGTGAATACAAGACCCTCAAAGGGACGCGACAAGGCAATCAGGCCAATTCCAACTCCCGTCCAACAGCCATCAGGAACGGATGCTCGCCTCCGCAGTCGTAGCATTCCGCCTGCGATCAAGCAGGCCGCGGCGGCTGTCCACCATGCCGCAAACAAGTTTTGTGACCAAACGACTTGCAAAGTTGGGTGCAATGCAACGATCAGACCGCCGAAAAATGCCCACAATCTTGAGGTAGCACCGGCCAGCATCCATGCGAAACATACCGCAGCCAATCCTGCCACAAACCAGTTGCCTGCGATAGGCATGCCAACGGTCAGTCGTCCTAGGGCCACGATCGCACCGCCAGCCAGAGGATACTTTGAAGCGTAGGAGGGCTCCATGATCACGTGAAACGTTTGAAATGGCTCCCAGAACTCTGGGGCCTCATTGGCGATGCGTCCCTTTAAGAGTGTATCGCCGGCCAAGAGATTACTGAACTCATCATGAACAGTGGGAGAGTATCCGCCGGTCAAACTAATTGTTGCTGCAACGGACCAAGCAGTCGCAAAGAGTGCGAGCAAAGCAAGGCACCAGCCCCGGCGCGTATGAACGGTCTTGCGCAACACAACGAGTTCAATTTCGTGGGACTTTGCTGACACGGAACCCTCTTCGTGATTGTACTTCAATGCAGAGACTGAAGGTCAAAGATGGTAGCTCGACGAATTAACGTCTGGCCAATCGGATCAGGCGCAGCATCAAACTACTAAACGCCAGCTGGGCTCCAATCGCAACGGCACCCGCCGCAGGGATAATGCGTAGCATGGTCACGGAGTAATCGAGATTGCCAAAGCCACCTGCACCCCATGAAAGGGTCTGCCAAATAATGGTGCCGATACCTGCGGCGATCAATCCAGCGGCGCCCAACAAGCATCTTTCCAGGGTAAAGCGTCTACAGAATCGTTCGACCCTCGCATCCTTTGGCAGGATGCCTTCCGTCGCTGCAAACGACTTGGCCAGTAGACCAAACGACCCCAGTTGAAAAGAAACCAATAGAGCGAGTACCGACAGAAGCAATGTATGAGCTTCGAAGACCACCCCAGCAACCGTCAGCTTGGCCATCACGAGAAAGCATCCTAGAACACCAAGCAGAGCCAACATCGCACCAGGAGCGATAAACGACCACTTGGGACTAAGCAACAAGAAAAAACGCAATGTGCGCCAACCATCCCGAAAGGTTCGCAAATGTGGCGCGTGGGTCTTGCGACCGTCTGGATGCAAAGTAATGGGTACTTCGCTGATTTTTGCACCAAACAAAGTACTCTTGATGATCATCTCAGTCGCAAATTCCATACCCGTACAGCGCTGATCCAACCTGGTGTAATGTTCTTTGGAAAAAATGCGCATTCCGCAATACACATCATGTATCTTGGCTCGAAACATCTTACGAACCATCCAGGTGAGCGCGGGGTTGCCCCACTGATGCAACCATGGCATCGCCCCCGGCATCACACGTCCTCCGCCTGCAGCAAGCCTGCAACCTTGTACTAGATCCGCTTGGCCATCTTTGATTTGCTCATAGAACTTATGTGCCTGACTAAAGTCGTAGCTGTCATCGGCATCGCCCATTAGGACATAGCGTCCTTTGGCCGCTTCGATACCGCCCATCAACGCAGCGCCATATCCTGGCCGATCCACGTGAACAACGCGTGCCCCCAAGGACTCTGCGATTTCTACCGAGTCATCACGACTGCCGTTGTCCGCCACAATGACCTCACCGCGAATTCCCATTTTTTCGAGGGAATGCAGGGCCTTCAAAATGCAAGTACCGACGGTATCAGCTTCATCTAAGCATGGCATCACGATGCTCAACTCGACCGGCTTCGTCTCATCAGTCACCTTGCTGTCCACTTGCAGCCAAGCGTTCTCAGGCTTCTCGGCAGGGCTATGTTGGTCGGCAGTTAAAATGTCGACCACACGATCCATCTGCTCCTCAGCCGGATTGCGTTGCTCTTGCGTATTGAAAGGAAGTTGCAATTCTTGCGGAGATTGCGGATCGGTAGCGGACATGAAAAGTTACCGTGAGTCGTATTGGAATTTAGCGGTGGTCCAAGTCATCGACAGGTCCTCGCAGTGTTTGACTTTGAAAACGTAAAACCTCTTAGAACCAAGTCAAACTTGCAGCCAGCCTAGCGAGGCTAACAATTACTGCGTTCCAGTAAACTTTCCCGCAAATATGGCTAAATCCGATAATGCGGACTGAGCTCACGTAAAGATTAAGCTCAGATACTGCAGCCAGAGCAAGCCCGTATCGATCTCAGATTCAATCATCCCAACGGCGGAAGCCGCAGTCTCTTCGTGTAAAACGCCCATTCCCGTGCGTTGCCAATGCTGGGTCCTTAGAGTCAGGTTCGCGTTTGGCGTTTGCCAGACCTAGCGACCTAGACGAGTTTTTCGCCCTTACCGATTTGACCTTTTGCTTGGCGGTATCCCTCAAGCGCATCAGGAAGAAGCTTCTCCAAGTCGGAAGCTCGGCGCGCGTCAGCGGGGTGGGTCGAGAGAAACTCAGGCTTCTCAGGGCCACTGGAGGAAGCAGCAAAACGCGACCAGAATTTAGGGGCTTCTGTCGGATCATAACCGGCCTCAGCCATCAACATCAATCCAATATGATCCGCCTCAGATTCATGCTTGCGACTATAGGGCAATACAACCATATACTCCGAGGTCATGCCATAAGCTTGCATCCAAAGATCCCGCTTCACTTCCTCTTGATTCCGTGTGACATAGCTTACAGCCTGCTTTACCCCGTTGACGGCCATCTGGTGACTCATTCGCTCGCCACCGTGACGCGCCAGTACATGGGCCACCTCGTGACTCATGACCACAGCCAATCCTGCTTCATTTTGGCAAACGGGCAATATCCCTTCGTAGATAACGATCTTGCCACCAGGCAGGGCGTAAGCGTTTTTTTCCTCGCTGGCGACGCAACGAGTCTCCCAATCGTAGTCATCGCGACCACTCACAGCGGCGATTCTACGCGCCACTTTTTCTACCATCTTTTGATAAGTCGAATTGCTCGTGGGTGCTTCTGATTCAGCCGCATCGGCAAAGGCTTGGGCCCCCATTGCAACTTCATTCGGCTCTTGCACAAGCATCATCTGCTTGCGACCAGTCACTGGGGCCGTCTTGCAGCCGGCAATGCAACCGCAAGCTGCAATGCCCAGCGCGCCTGTGCGAATCATCTGACGGCGTGAAATATCTGAATTAGCATCCATGCTAGCAACTCCTTCTTTGAACTGGCGCGAATATTGAAGGATTTGAGCCTCGGCGCGAAGAGGGATTTGGCGACGATCGCTCCCGAGCGCCTGCCGACGTCCTGCTTTTCACGCCTCCTCCAACGATTGGTTAAAATCACGGGACGCCCGTAAACAAACATCCGCTTTGGTATCCCTAAAAAGTGCTAGCATGAGTCCACGACTTTGGTTCATTCTTGCGGTCATTTGCATTTTGCGGACAAGTGCAAGCGCAGAAGACAACGAAAGCAAAATCCGACTTAGAGTCGTTCCCTTTTTTGAAGAAAGCGACCATGACAATCCACCGCCAGAATGGATTGAAATCGACGCGGCACAAGCAGCTTTAGTGAGTCTCCAGGAGCGGTTTGCGAAGCAGAATGCCCCCAAGAAAAAATTCGAATCAACGCTCGAAGCAGTATTAGATACTCCAGAAAGATTCTGGTATTCCAAAGCAGCATGGGAGGACCATTTTGATACGAGTGCTTTAAAGTCTGCTTTGCAATCAAATCTCGATGACGCAACCACCGAACATAAAAAGCACTATGCTCGTATCTTGGCTCAGCTCGGCGACCAGAAGGCCTTTGACTGGGCACTATCCCAACTTCCCAAAGATCCTCACACGCAAATTCCCAATCAAGATCTGTTTTTTCTCTTCTCGCTCGACGAGTCGAAGCAGGATTGGATCTCATCCGATGCCGTTTGGACATTGATCAAGACTCACCTTTCAACAAACTACCAGATGCGATCACTGGGCAAGCGGTTTTGCAAAGAACAGCTTGCCGATTGGTACCTATCCAAGCTAGATGACCAAGATCTTTCTCACTACGAAGTGAGTAGCCTACTCCAAGAGCTGGCGAGCTTTGCCCCGACTCCTCAGGTTCTCCGCTCAGCTCAGCCGTTTTTTACAAAGACCCCAGACACGAACGAAGAGTGGGTTCAAGTTTTCGGGTTGTACGCAGTACTCCAGTCATTTGCAAACAGCACGATACCTTCGGCCGGAGAGAGAAAAGAGATCGGCAAAATCATCTGTGAAATTTCGCTCCCTTTAGCCAAGGATGATCATTGGGTCTGCGGTCACTTCCACCGTCTCATTTGCAAATTTGGCGATGAAGAATGGTTCGATTACTTCAATGCCTGCGTTGCAAAACGCAAATTGCGATACCATGCATTTGAAGCCTTAGTCCGCCTACAAGTCGGCTCCAAACGAGAATTCCTCCAAGGATATCTTGATTTTTGGGAAGACTCACCAGTTGAAATTCGTGAGCAGGCCTTGAGTATCCTGTGCGTGGAACTGGTAGGCAGCCGAGACGAACAGCTTTCGAAGTGGCTCGTTCGACAAATCAACCGAACCCAAGAGGACTCTATTCGTGAAAAGCGGCTTCGGCAACTTTCACTGCTGGGTTGTGACGAACTTGTCAAACCGCTCCTAGCGCAATACTTCCCAGTGCCCGAAGGCAGAAGCGCCGCCACAACGCTGCTCGAACTACTGCAAAATCATGAACTTGCGCAAGAACTAACTGAAAGCGAAATTCGCGAACGTATCGTACCACAAGTAGCCGACGAGACGCGGCCAAGTGAGCTTATGATTCCATATGCCGAACGAATCGAAGCCACGCTGGAGCTGGCAGGCCTGTACTCCGAAGTAGACAGCGTCGTCGAAGTTCAATATCAGTTCGAAACACTCGGAAAAATATCACGAGCTGAATTCAAGCCTGAGAATTTGTGCATCGATGTGGCAGGAAACACCATACAATTCGCAGTCGAGCAGGGTGTTGTCGAATACAAAGTCACCTACGTAGAAGAGTATCAGGATCCGTTCTCGATTGCTGCAATCGCGAACACTCTTCTGCGTCACTCTGACAATCCGAATCGATTCATTCCCTACAACAACTACGAAGGAATGACCGACGTTTGGTTCTACTTTGGGACGCAAGAACTCGCCTCCAAACTTGAAATCGGCTACGAAGTCGACTTTGTTCCCGATTGGAAAAAGCAATTCTGAACGAACACACAGTTTCCTAAACTCATTGGCTGAAAACGAAAAAACGCGAATGCCGAACATTCGCGTTTTCCCGCTGATTTTCTTTTGTTGGCTCTGCCTTCACTGCCTAGGAAATTACGCTAGCCACGTAGTCTCGAATGTCGGCTTCCAATGCGTCGATGCGTTCGTTAAGAGCTTGCTTGGTAGCCGTAAGATCTTTGCTCTCTTCAGCACTGCTGTAAGTGAACATGTAGAATTTCACCTTGGGCTCCGTACCAGATGGACGAACAGCAAAATAGTTGCCATATTCGACCAAGTCGAGCATAACCATGTTCGCCATGGGTGCATCCAATGGATGCGTTTCACCGTTGGGAAGCCGCGTTGTCAGGGCTTGGTAATCGCGAACGCCAGCCACATCGATACCGCCCAACTGCTGGGGAGGATTATTGCGGAAGGCCTCCATCAATTTGCCCATCTGCGCCATACCTTCACTGCCTTCCATTTGCACGTTCACCAAACGCTCCTGGTGGCAACCGTGCTCAAGCAGCAACTCGTCCAAGCGTTGGTGGAGCGTCTTGCCTTCGCTCTTCAACTGAGCAACTAACTGAGACATCAGCAAACAAGCTGCAACGCCATCCTTGTCGCGCACGAATTGGCCAATCAAGTAACCGTGAGATTCCTCTGTCCCAAAAACGAAATCCTTCGGTCCAACAGAATCCATCACCCCAGCAATCCACTTGAAGCCAACATGCAGGTTGCCTTCGCAACGCACACCATGACTTTCCGCGACGCGGCGCGTAAGTTCCGATGTTACAAGCGTTTTGATCATATACGAATCGGCTGTCAGCCTGCCTAGCGACTTCATCTTGCCGCAAACGAAATCCGTTAGCAGCACTCCGATTTGATTTCCGTTGAGCGTCGCCCATTCACTACCCACTTTGTTGGTCAACGGCGCCGCACATCCAAGGCGATCGCAATCAGGATCAGTAGCCAGGATCACATCGGCCCCTGAAGCCTTTGCTTCCTCGATGATTGCATCAAATACAACAGCATTCTCTGGGTTGCTAACGTGACCAGGAACATTCGGAAAATCACCGCTTGGCTCTTCATGCAATCCAAACACGCTCGCATCGGTGAAGCCTGCGTTCTCCAGAACTGGCATCACGGCAAATGCGCCCACACCGTGGAGTGGCGAAAAGATGATCTTCGCGTCGCGTGGGCCATCCCATGCATAGCGTTCGACTTCAGCCAAGAATGCGGAATCAACTTCTTCGGTACAAATCTCGACCTTGCCTTGCGAAAGGTTAGTTTCAAAGTCCGAAGTCTGAATCTGGTCGACATTCATGACGCAATCGATGATCGCCTTATCATGAGGCGGAAGCACCTGGCCACCCGTCGACCAGTAAACTTTAACAGCATTGTCCGAAGGCGGATTGTGACTGGCCGTTACCATGATTCCACAATCACACTCTTTGTAACGAACTGCAAAAGAGAGCTGCGGAGTCGCTCGGTATTCATCCAAGAAGTACACCTTGAATCCGTTGGCGACCATGATCCCGGCGCAAAGCTCTGCGAACTCGCGCGAACGATGCCGCGTATCATAAGCAATCGCGCAGCTCAGTTCTTTGCCTTCCTGAGCATCAGCCGCATCCTCAATTTGCCCGAGTACATAAGTCGCCAGACCTTGAGCACTTTCGCCGATCGTCCGCTCGTTAATCGCGTTCGAACCAAATTCGTACATCCGCCCGCGGCGACCGCCAGTGCCAAAAGGTATGATTGTCCAGAACACATCATCCAGCTTTTGCCACTTTTCTCCTTGAATGTGCTCTATGATCGAATCGCGATAATCACGGTAGCGATCCTCGGTGAGCCATGTCTTCAGGTTTTCTAAAGCTGGCCCCGTCAACTTTTCGGCTTGCACGGCCGCTCCAGCCGCTTGGAGTGCATCTTCGATAGACATCTGCGATACGATTTGCTCAAAAGACATATTTTAACCCTACTCGGAGGTGGACTCCCACCTGCCCTCATTTTGTACACCGATTTACGTATTGCCGAAAGAATGCATGATTCGTTACGTCAATACTTCAGTAAGAATTCGCAGCGTTTTCATCGAATCGCTCGCAATGCCACGATACCTAGCACTCGCTTATTCCCCAGATCATCCTAAGTCGCAACCGAGTAAAAAAGTCTAGGACGAAGTCGGATTGAATCCTCGAATGCCCGCCCTTAAAACAGGACGTTTATTACAACCGCTGGCGAGGCCGCCTTTCGAGGTAGTCGGCTGTGCTTCGCAAAGGCAAGGTTTTAGATCACCACCCAATTCATAGAGCTGAGAACGTCGGAAAATGGCAGCAAGTGAACCCATCATCAGTGTTAGTGGACTCCGTGGCACCATCGGCAATCAACTAACACCAGTCGTAGCAATGCAGTACGTTGCTGCCCTTGCAGCCACTCTGCCAAAGGGGCGTGTAGTTGTCGGAAGAGACGGACGCTCAAGCGGCAAGATCTTGTCGCAGGCAGTTTGCTCTGCGCTTGCGGCGCACGGAATCACCCCAGTCGACTTGGATGTCGCGGCAACACCTACGGTCGGCGTCGCTGTCCGACATTTCCAAGCGGTAGCAGGAGTTCAGATTTCGGCTAGCCACAATCCTAAGGAGTACAACGGCCTGAAGCTCTTCAGCGCAGAAGGACGCGTTTTGCCCAAAGTCGAAGGCGAAAAAGTCCTGGCCGCTTACCGGTCAAGCAGCAGCAACTGGGTTGGAGTCGACGACCTTGGAACACTCACTCAAGAATCAGATCCGCACGCCCCGCACCTACAGCTAGTCCTGGAGACAATCGACCCAAGCCCAATTCGAGAACAAAAATTCAAAGTCCTTCTCGACAGCAACCATGGTGCGGGTAGCCTACTTGGCAGGCGACTGCTCGACGCGCTCGGATGCGAAACTACTGTCCTTGGCGATTCACCCGACGGAAAGTTTGCCCACAAGCCTGAACCGGTCGCCGCAAACCTAGTTGACGTCTCCAAGCAAATTGTCGAAGGTGGCTTCGCCGCCGGATTCTGCCAAGATCCCGACGCCGATCGGCTTGCCGTCATTGACGAGAAAGGCGAGTACATTGGTGAAGAGCTAACCCTTGCACTATGCCTACTGCAAGTCTTGCCACAGCAGAAAGGAACCATAGTCACCAATTGTGCTACGAGCAGTGTATCCAAGAGCATCGCGAAGCAGTTCGGCTGCGAACTCCAACAATCCGCAGTCGGTGAAGCCAACGTTTGCGACTTGATGCTTGCCGAAAACGCCGTCTTTGGTGGAGAAGGAAATGGCGGGCCCATCGACCCCAAAGTCGGCTATGTGCGCGATAGCTTTGTCGGTATGGCACGCATCCTGAGCTTGCTTGCCGGCAGTGGTAAAACGATTAGCCAACACGTAGCCGAACTTCCACCGCTATCCATTGTCAAAGACAAGATCGACATGGACGCCTCGAACCTCCCGCCACTGTTGGAAAAACTCACCGAGGGAATGCCCGATGCGACAGCCTCACAACCAGACGGACTCAAACTCGACTGGGGTGACCGCTGGTTGCTTGTCAGAGGTTCGAACACCGAGCCAATCGTGCGATTCATCGCGGAAGCCCCAACAACCGCAGAAGCCCAGGTGCTTTGTGACAAAGCCAAGGACATAGCTGGTTAAGACTTGGGGTTTAACGAAAGCACGTCATTCCGATACTCGTACCAGCCGCCCCAGACGCGATGCTGGTGAGTGCGATCGTGTACCCACTCGCGGTTGACGGCGAAAGTTATGCAATAAATACGCCGTGAATTGTGGCTAGTTCGGGTGCAGCAGGAATGCGTGAAACACAATCACCATGATGTGGACTTGGTTCTCGTCCTCAAGCGCTCGGAGAGCCAAATTACTATTCGAACCTACGCCAACTTTCTTGCATCGCCACAAATTCATTGATCTAATGCAATGTGTCGTGTGAGAATTCAAGTAGGACTTTACTGTCTGCGGAAGAGGCCAAAAACATGCCCAAACGATTGCTTTGCACTCCATGTGTTATTTTGCTGTCACTCGTATTCGTGTCATCCAGCAAAGGGCAAGATCAAGAAGATGCCAAGCAGAATCTACTCGAAGAGCAACGCGCCGCAGCTTTGCAACAAGCATTTGAAGTACGTGCTCAAATAGAACTGCAAAACGCGCGTAACCAAAAGGCAGCCATTCGCGCGGAGATGCTGCCAGCACTACCAGCCTTTCCGATAGAAGCATTGGGACCTGCCGGCTTTCGAGCAACTAGCCGATCCCACTTTAGCCTCCAGACACTCTCCAAGGCGAAATACGATGCGAAGCCGAATGGAGCCAACATCATTTTCATGGTCGACCGGTATCGGGCTGAAAAGCAGACTAGGACTATTACCATTAGGAAAATGGAACAGCAGAAACAGACGGAAACCATCACCGACGAAGACGGAAACACCAAGGAAGTAGTGCGGATCGTCGCTGTCCCTGTGGCGGAGGAAAGGGAGCAGGAGTACACCGTCCGTGTTCCAGCTGGAAAGAAACCTACTGCGGTGCCACTGGACCAAGTCGAGTTCTATCACTTGGACGGAACGAAGGCAGAAAAAGAGGAAATCGAAAAATCCCTAGACTCGCTAACGCCTGTCTTCCTTTTGCAAACAGATCCAGCCCGAGTGCATATTCAACCAGCAAACGAGCTGATCCGCGAAGTCGTCAAGCCCGGAACGCTTCTCGCAGTCACCGCCGCACTCAGGCAAAGGATCGCGCCCGTGCCCTAGTCATCTGCACTCTGAATCAAATTCTGATCCGCTAGACGCCTGCTTTCATTTCGAAGCTCCACCAGCTTTTGCGGAATTCCGAGCGTATAAGATTCGGGGTGGAGACTTCCAAAATTGTGGATCACGTAGTCGTAGAGATCCTTCAAAATTGGCTCCGCCCGCTCGCCGTGAAAAATGATGTGAATCGGTTTGATATCGACGGGCGAAACGTAGCGAGTTTCAATCATTTCTTTCAAACCGCGATGAAATCTCTTGCCGCCAATACTGCCGATCCAAAGTACTTGATTCTGGGCGGCTCCGATTAAGAGCGTTGAGTACAAAAAATCGTCCGCTGGCTGGGGATAAAGGTCTGCCAGAGACGAGTTAAAGGAGTAGCGGTCGCTGCTCGTGCCAAGCCCTGAGTATCGCCCCTCCTGCATCCAACCAGAAATCCACCAAAAGGCACGTGTTGCACCGGGAAATCGAGAAGTATATTCCGCGAGTACTGGGTCCAATTCCGTCTGGCCTTGCCTGTCGATAACACACATAGACTCGATTTTGAGCTCAAGCACCAATCGCGCCATCACGCTATCATCCGCGATACGCGCCAACTCTTCCTCGCCCATGCGACGATATTTCTGGCGTTCGTTCCAATCGCTTCTTGAAGAACCAACATTCAAGTAGGGCAGGCCGGAAGCAAAAATCGCAAAATCCGATTGCGTCTTCCGCCAAGCCTCAAGCTGGCCAAGGAGTTCTTTGGTTTGCTCCTCGTCAAGCCCTTCTTCCTGACGATGAATTCCAGCCCAACGATTCCCAACGTTGAGCAAGACCTCCTCGACAA
>JBCCEO010000035.1:0-21190 GCA_039030255.1 Planctomycetota bacterium
ATCATGTCCTGGCTCTAATGTTTTTCTGGCAGCGTTTGCCCGCCACCGTCCTCAGTAAAATAATAATCATTTTGTAAACTAACAATCATCCTATTTCTAATATATTTTGAGCGACTCTATTTGACCGAAGGAACCGCCAAACCAGCGCCTTCTTGTTCCTTCTCTTCTTTCGCCGCTTTTCCAATTGACTTCCACTTGAAATCACGGACGCTAACTTTAGACATGAAGGTACAGAATCCGAGGGGTTGGCTCCCGTCTACTTCAATCCGCGTTGAAAACTCGTGACCATCGCGTTCTTGGCGGAAGAATTCTTCATCGTCGATCCAAGCACGAACAAACTCCTCGTCGACCCGCAACTTCACTTTGTACCAACGCCCATTTTCGAAATCGTGACTGGTCGTGGTTGCATTCTCTGATGCATCGAAATCATCTACACTCGACAAACCGACGAGACTGCCACCCCATCCGCCTGCGATCAATGAGCAGTGCGATTCCCCCACAGGAAAAGTTAGGCCCACAAAGAAATCGCTTCCATCCATGCGATTGGCTTCCAAGTAGATCTCAAAATTATCCTTTGGAAAATCTCCCTTGGTGTAGTTGATGCCATTGAGTGGATCTCCAGTTTCCAACAACAGCACTTTGCCGTCATTGGTAACCTGTGCGGGAATACCAAAGTCGGTGATCTCCCAGCCTTCAAGTCCCTTCTTTGGCAACAAGGGCTTCCAACCATCGTCCGACTTGGCCTTGGTGTCTTTTATGTCCTTCTTATTTTCTTTGGTTTCGACGTCTTTCTTATCGGCCTTCTTGTCTTCCTTTTTCGCCCCTGCAGGCGGAATCGTCTCACCTGGCTTTGGACGCCGTAGCTCTTTGATTTCGGTAGGATCCTCTTGTGCTTGAGTCGACAGCGGCTGGATGACGATCGCAAATAGCAAGGCTATTAGTGAAGAGGTTGGAATACTAAATCGCATGACTCGCCTCGCAAACAAATAATGGTGGGGTGGTTTTTGTCGGAATGAATTTCAGCAGGCCTCAGTTTGACTGAGGATGCCTGTTTTCGCTACCTCTCCTATCCGATTCCAGCATTGTTGCGGTCGAAATCAAGATTCTGCGTTCACAATTCTGCTAAGTGGTCTCCGTGCTCAAGTACGATGGAAGTAACAATTAGATCTAGGATCCCTCTGGATGAATACCGCTTTCAATGACGACGAAACAGGGCAGGAACCACTGCTAGTGCGGCGTCTGATGCCACTGGCACTTGCGTTATATTGGCTGCTGATTTTCACAGCCACACACTTGCCAAGCGACAGACTCCCGGAACTCGGCACATCCGACAAACTACAACATTTCGTCGCCTACGGCATTTTGGCATTTCTTCTGAGTCACTTCCTAAGAGCTAGGGCGAAGTGGCAGCGCGCAAACCGACTAGCGATTGCAACGATTCTGATTGTTGGTTTTTATGCGATCTTTGATGAGAACACACAACGCTTGATTCCAGGTCGGACCTACGATGTACTCGACATCTTGGCTGATTGTATTGGCGGCTGCCTAGGTTACGCCGCTTTCTACGTGTTGCCAAAGCCGTCCCTGCCAGGGCAACAATAGGTTAGCAGTAATACATTTAAACAATGCGATTTAACGGCCGCTGAGCACGGCCATATCGGAAGTCCAAGATTCAAGCAAAGCTGCTTGATTGGCATTGCGATCTACCTGCTCCATAGCTTCTAAGCTTCGCTTCCAGCAATTGGTGGCCTGTGCCGAATCCACAGGTCCATCATACAAGGAATTGTGTCGGTAGAAGTCGGCCGCCATTTGAAGCAGAGTCTTCATTCGATCTCGCTTGGCTCGTCCTTCTTTGCCTGCCGCATCGACCAATCCAGTGAGCTGCTTTGTCAAGTCTCCGATAGCAAGTCGTGGAGCGGCCAGCAAACTCTTCAGATTCCCTCGGAAAGCTTGCAAATCCTCGTTGGCCAAGACCCATGCCTTGGCCAAACTGCCTTCGCATTGGGCCGCAATGCTCTCCGCCTGTTCAGCACTAAGTGTCTCACCGTCTTCACTCTGAGGCATAGGTATGTTTTGCAACAATTGCGTAAGCGCAGTCTGTGTCAGAGGACGAAAGAGAATCGATTGACAGCGCGAACGAATTGTCCGTAACTGCCTTTGAAGACTTGTCCCAATCAGGATAAAAATAGAATCTGCCGGCGGTTCTTCGAGCGTTTTCAATAGGCAGTTTGCGCCTTCTACGTTCAAGTGGTCCGCATCATCCAGAATCGCGATTTTGCGTTTTCCACCGTAGGCTTTCAGACTAATGTCGTAGCACAATCCTTCGCGCATGCGTTTTTCGCGTTCGCCAATCAACAATTCGACCGGAATGGCTGCTTTGTCCGCAGGCTTTGAAACTTGAATCAAGTCCGGATGAGTACTCGCATCGACTTGAACACAATCTTCGCAATGCCCGCAACAATCGAGCATCCCTGGCGCCGTTCCACCGCAAAGCAAACTCTTTGCTAGCAATCTTGCAAATGCTCGTTTTCCGATTCCTTCCGGCCCAACAAACAGAAAACTTGAAGCCAGCCTGCCATTTTGCAGCGCGTTCTGAAACCAGCCCCGTTGCTGTTCATGCCCAAGTAATTGCGACCACTGCACGAATCTTACCCCGTTCCAACCAAAATCTATGAGCGAAAGATTCTAGCCAAATTACGACAGGTTCGGCTACCGATTGCTTACGGAGTTTGTCACAATTTCTCTCTCCTTTCCACATAAATGCCACTCTCTCATTTAGATTCGTTTGGCCATGGAAGCCGCCGAAGCAATCAATAAACCAGCAGGCACTCTTAAGGACTGGATCGCCTACATAGCACTTCGCTGCGTAATCTGCGGGATTCAGTGTCTCTCACTAGAAGGCTGCGACCGACTTGCGCGTGTCCTAGCCAAAGTCCTAGCGGATTGGATTCCGATTCGCCGCCGTGTCACAGACGAGAACCTGGAACGTGTTTACGGGCAAATCTCGGCTGAGCATAAATCCCTGCTTCGGCAAAAGATGTGGCACAATCTGATTTTGCTAGTTTGCGAAATTGCTCTCGCTTCGCGAAAGATTCACCGGCACAACTACCGCGATCACTTTTATATGTTCCAGAAAGAGGCCGTTATCAAACTTCTGTTAGAGGTTCGGCCGACGGTATTCGTAACTGGACATTTCGGAAATTTTGAAGTCGCTGGATTCAGCGTGGGCCTTCTTGGTACACCAACAACGACCATTGCACGGCCGCTGGACAATCCCTACATCGACGCATTCGTACAAGAGTTTCGGAGTAGGGGAGGGCAGAAGATGCTTCCCAAAGATGGCAGTGCGGTGAAAGTCCAAGAGCTCCTAGAAGCAGGCGGCACGCTGGCTTTACTGGCCGATCAACATGCCGGAGGCAAGGGAGTTTGGGTCGATTTCTTTGGTGAAGCCACCTCATGCCACAAAGCTCTAGCCCTATTCGTCTTATCATCGGGCGCTCCGATGATTGTGAACTATACCCGGCGGCTCGATCGCCCACTCAAGTACGAACTCGGTGCGAAAGCGATCGCCGACCCGGCCCTGTTGGAATCTGAGAATCCACCGGAATACTTGAGCAGCGTGCTCGAATTAACCGAATGGTACAACGCACATCTCGAAAACATTATCCGGGAGGCCCCTGAACAATACTGGTGGTTACACCGGAGATGGCGTGGCGTTCCTGAAAAAGTCCTACGCCGCATCGAGCGGCGCCGGCAACAAAAGAGCGAGCAGCGCCGAGCGGCATAAGTTTGTGCAGCAGCGAGTCGTTGCGACCATATTCGCAGCTAGATCTCTTTGCCAGTCCAGCGTGTGAAAGCTTCTAGTGCAAAGAACTCCGGAAGGCCGATTTGGTTGTAAACGTCGGCAGTTCCCTTGTTTCGATCTTCTGCACGCTGCCAAAATTCGCGTGGGTCAGAACCGGGAAACAGAGCTTCGTCTTTCTGACTTTCGTGCATGAAAATTGCGCGACGCTTCAATTCGATATCACTCGGACTCAACGGAACGGCAATTTCGATCTCATGCAATGCATATTCTTGCCAGGCACCTCGGTAAAACAAGACTTCTGGAATAGCTTTACCTTTGGCCTGCATTTCTTGCAGTACATACAAAATCGCTTCGGCACAAACCCGATGCGTTCCGTGGGGATCCGCAAGATCACCAGCCAAGTAAACTTGATCTGGTTTTACTTTTTCTAAGAGCTCTCGGATGATCTTGGTATCGTCTTCGCCCATTGGACGCTTGGCGATCGTCCCGGTTCGGTAGAAGGGAAGATCTAAGAAATGCAAATCCTCTTCGGCGCAACCCACGCAGATCGCACCAGCCCTCGCTTCACTCCAGCGAATCAGGGCCTTGATTTTCAAAATTGTTTCATTGTCCGGCTTGCCTGGCATTTTGTCCGCCAGGCCATTCCGAACCTTCCCTTCGACTTCTTGCGATCGTTGCTCGTCGATTCCAAAAAGCCGGTTGTATTCGGTGACTAAGTCCGCGACGCGATAGGCATCGTGGTCGAAAACTGCGATGTTTCCACTTGTCATATAGGCGACGTGCACGTTGTGGCCATCTTCAACCAGCCGAATCAACGTACCGCCCATACTAATAACATCGTCATCAGGATGCGGACTGAAGCATAGGCAAACCTTCTTTTCTTTGCCTGCTGGATGATACTCAATGGTATCCTGCATCCAGCGAAACACGCGATGCGCGATTTTCTGAGCCGGTCCGTGGCTTCGCAAAAGTTGGTGTAAGTCGTGATGCCGAAAATCATCGTCATCCAGCTTGAGCAAAGCCTTTCCGGTCTGCTCGCAAAGCCACAGCACCGCCCGCTTGATGAGTGCTTCCGTCCAGTAAATGTTTTGAATCACCCACGGCATTGCCACGCCGGTCAAAGCACCTGCAGCGGGTATATCGAGCAACACTCGTGCATCCACATGCTCTTGCAAGAAAGAGGCTGGCACGCGCTCAGTGATCGATCCTTCCAACGTTTCACGAACGATCGGTGCCTTATGTTCTCCCATGGCCAGCAACAGCACGTGCTTGGCACTAAGGATCGGAGAGATCCCGACGGTCAAGGCATGCACCGGAACGTTGGATTCACCGAAAAAGTCGTTGGCAACAGCTTGACGCGTGATAGGATCCAACGTGCATAAACGTGTCCCACTCTTCCGCATTGAGAATGGTTCGTTGAAGCTTACATGACCATTTCGACCGATCCCAAGCAGAACCAAATCGAACCCGCCAGCAGCTTGGATTGCATCGTCGTAACGTCGACAATGCTCATCTACATCTGCTTGTCCAACTTGACCATCAAGGCAATGGATGTTTTCAAGCTTCAAATTCACCGAATCACAAAAATGTTCGGCAAGCCACTTACGGTGACACTGGGGTTCATCCGGTTCGATTCCGTAGAACTCGCCAAGGCAGAACACGATCACCTGCGAAAAATCCAATCCCTCGTCACGATGCAATCGAATAAGTTCACGGTAGGTTCCCGCAGGCGTACTGCCAGTAGGCAAGCCAATAACGGTTGTTTGGCCAACGTCGCTTCGCTCTCGAATCAATCTAGCGACCGTTGCAGCAGCATGCTTTGCTAGGTCGCCGCCGGTTTGAAACACGAACGCAGGCATGTGCGTGCCCGGAACTTGCTGCGCTTTCGTGCGGCTCGACGCTTGTGACACCGGTTTTTCAGTTGCCGAGCCTTCGGCACTATTCTCGTCAAGTGACGTCGACTCGTCGCCAACTATGCCTTGGCTCTTTTCCACGTTAGAGTCTGAACGGATCGACTCGGATTCATTATTTGTATTCACTACGGACACTCATTCCACCTTTCCATGATCGTCGCGCATCGCTGCTTCACCGTGCAGAAGCATTACTCTCACATCCGCAGTTCCCTTTTTCCTTCGGGCAGTCCTTAAAAGCGGTCCTTCGAAGGCAAATTCACGAGGGATAGGATCAGCACATTTATTGCTTACCAAGATTCTGGTCTTCTTCGCGCCCATTCTACCCCAGGAGCCCAGCATTCGGGACTCTCCTTTCATATGAAGCGTCCCCTGTTGCGGAAGTAGTGTCGCGCTTATCATCTAGTGAAGGTCTAGGGATTGCTCAGTTCGTTGTAGCTGGAGGCAGTGAGCCTCGCCGATGATTTGAGCCAACTTTTAATAGTGAATTTTGATTCCCCTGCGAGAGTTTTAATGAGCCAGAATACACCTCAGAAGTGGTTTAACCTCGAAGAGCGATTCTTTAAGAATATGGATGCGGAGCTGCTCGATAATCTTCGGGGCAATATGGAAAAAGCTGAAACAGCCGAACGGCTGATGGAGGTCACTGGCATTCAAAACGCGGAACTCGCCGCAGCAATTGTGGAATTGAAAGTCACGGTCGAGACTCTCGCGGCCTTTCGACTTTCTCCCTTAGTAGCCGTCGCGTGGGCAGACGACCGCGTCGAAGAAAATGAGCGCTATTCAATCTTGAAAGCCGCTGAGGCATCTGGAATCTCTGCTGAAGATCCTTCGATGGCTCTGCTTGAAGCATGGACTAAGCATCGGCCACAGACCGAACTCCTTGAAGCTTGGTGCGAATACGCCCAAGCACTTGGCGAAAGCCTTGGAGCAGAGCAGCGACAAGTTCTAAAGAGCGAAATGCTCGGACAAATCCAAAAAGTTGCTGAAGCAAACGGTGGTGTTTTGGGTTTCGGAAGCGTTTGCAACTCCGAAAAGGAACTGATCGCCAAGGTCAGCGAAGCACTTGGTTAGGTGAATTGGCCGAGGATTAATCGGCGAGGGCAGGTGTAACCGATCCAAGCCGAGTTCAAACTTTCCTAGACCGCAAACTTTACCTAACGGCTTCCAGACTCCTACTGAGCCGGCCACTTTCCAACTTCTTCCTTGAACCAGCTTGCCAGAAACGCAAGCCCACTTTGTGGGTGGTACTCTTCCGACGAGGATCTACTTGGTAGCGCGGTTTGCTTCCAAGTGTTTAACTCTGAGGAACGAGTGAGGAAGAGGTCGCTTGAGGATGCAAGCGTTTCAGGGGCAATTCAGGGCAGCTACGCGCCTACCAGCGGCTCGCGAACTGACGGTATCTACATACCGGCCGTCAGTACTGCGTCTATTGCTACTCGTTTTCCTCCTTTTTTCCATTTCCCCCGGCTGCGCCAGACTTAGGCTCCCCGCCATCGACCCACAGGGCCAAAGCATCTTTTTGCCCTTGCCGACCACAACGAGCCTCAACGTTCCGCCGCTGCGCTCGACGGAAGGTAACCCAGGAATCATCCCAACGCCCGCCTACACTTCCCCAGCATTGCCTCCACCATGCTTGGACGCCAGTAACGGCGGCGTATGCAATTTGTTTGGACGCGATAAACACTTGTTTCAGTGCAAGTTGAAAGCCAAAGGCAAAGCAGGCGAGCTCCAAATGACTCCGATGCGTGTCGTCGCACCTGTTGGCGGAGAGGTCGTTTTGCTGGCCGGAATTTGTGGCCGCGAAGGGCGGTTCGTAAAACGAGAACCCCTGGAATGGATGCTTTCTCCAGACAGCGTAGGAACGTTTATTGCTGTCGGGGACGACAAACCCGGCAAACTAAGTAGCTTCTTGTTGCATGACCCCAAAATTGAAAAGCTAGACGTCGATTTTGCCCGTGGACGCACCAGTTCGAAACGGACTCTCATTACACGCGGGTCACCGACGCCACAGGATGATATCCAATTGGGCTCAGGCCAAACCTGGCTGAGTATTTCTTCGCCGAGCGAGGGCGTGAGCCGCATTACAGCTCTGGCACCAGACAGCGAGATTTGGGATCGCCGCCATCAAACGGCCAAGATCTATTGGGTTGACGCGCAGTGGGAATTTCCTGCTCCGGTAATTCTCGATACGGGAGCCAGCACCGAGTTAGTCACACGTGTGACCAAATCAGAGAATCTAGTACCAGCAGAAGGATGGATTGTCGAATACACGATTCTTGAACCTTCCATCGCCGTATTTGCGTCGAATCCGCAGAGCAATAAAGCTCGGGTACGCGTCGACGCGAATGGTCAAGCACGAATCGCCATCCGATCAGCACCGCAAGGCCGTGGAACAACTCCGATCATTGTCGATGTAATTCGCCCCGCAGATCCCGACGACAGTATGCCTCAACTGGTTATCGGTCGCGGTCAAACCACCGCTACCTTTAGCTCCGCTGGTCTCGCACTCGAAGCCTTTGGTCCCAAGACTGGGATTGTAGGAGGCCAATTGACCTACTCGGCCGTGCTTGGAAACCCGGGTGATATTGGGGCTGAGAACGTCAAACTTCAAATGCGATTGCCAGCTGGGACCAAACTCGTCAGCGCCACTCCGCAACCTTCTCGGACGTTACCCGAGTTCTTGGAATGGGATCAAGGAGTTCTACCTGCCAATCAACAGCTCGAAGTTGCTGTAGTGCTGGAGCCAGAACGGACCAACACGATATCGGTGCTTGTCCAAGCAGCTGGCGAAGGGATCGCTGTTCAGGAACGGCGGGTGACAACCGAAATCGTTCAGCCGCAAATCGATGTTACATTTACTCCAGTCCGTAATGTGGCGGAAGCGGAAGTTGGGCAAATCATCGAATACCAAATTGTCTTGACCAACACCGGGCGAGAAACTCTGACCAACTTGCAACTTGATATCCAGTCAGCCGCAGGTTTGCCAGAGTACTACAAAGGGAAAAACAAGGTACAGCAAACAATCGGTGTCCTTCGGCCCGGTGAAAAAGTCCAAGTTCCAGTGACTTTCAACGTGCAACAGTCTGGGCAACTCGAAGCAAATCTTACAGTCTCGGTTGGCGGTCGTGCCATCGCACAAAAATCAACTTCGATCCGAGGATTGCAACCTCCACCCAAGAAACCAGACGTTGGCGTTTCTTTGGAACTTCCCGAACGCATCCAAGCCGGCAACCAAGTCGACGCAACCATCACCGTTCGAAATCCAGGAGAAGTCCGACTGACCGGATTGCAACTCGAACTGCAAATCGACCCAACCCTAAACCCAATTGGCGTTAGTGTCCCCGAAGGTGCGGCAACGCTGAGCGAGGATCGTCGCAAACTGATTCTGGCAATCGAAGATATCCTGCCGCCTTCCGGGGTTGGAGGCGTACCAATTCGACAATACATCGTCCGCTTCGAATCACGCGCTGTGACAAACCAAGGCCAGCTCGCCGTCCGGGTAACCTCGGCTCAAGGTGAAAGCGGCACCGATAGTCGAACTTTCCAGGCTTTGGCTAGCTCCGTTCCTGCACCTGTATTGCCTTCGGATGGCAACCAGCCGCCGAGTTTACCGCCAGATACTGGCAACGCGCCAGGTACTGGCAATCCTGGTGCCCCAAGTAATCCCGGAACTGGAAACCCTCCAGTAAGATCCAATCAATTAATCTTGAGCCTAGAAGACTTCAACGACCCAACGATTGTAGGTCAAGAGATTCGGTATACCTTGGCCATCAAGAACGACCGCGCTACCGCCGACCGCAACATCAACGTTCGACTAAAACTTCCGCAAGGAGTGCAATTCAAAAGCATGACTTTGGGCGGCACGAATGTGAACGTGCAATTCCAGGCCGGATCGGTCATCATTCCCATCATCCGAACCCTGCGAGCCGACGAAAGAGTTTCGTACATCTTTGTTGTCGTGCCGCAGATCCCGCAACTGATGGAAATCGAAGCCCAAGTCTTCTCTGACGCCCAACCCCAAGCCCAGACCATCAAGCAACCAACGACGGTAATCGTCCGCTAGCGCGGCAGGAGCTACCTGAAGCAATGGGCCGGAAGTTAGTTTATTTGCTGCCGCAAGAAGTTTTCGATCAACTTATTGACTCGTTCAACGTCCGTTATTGAAACGTGAACATTCTAGCTCTCGCGCAGCGCGTTCAGGGAATCGCAGCCGACTCTGGTGGAAGTCGGCGCTCCCCGCAAAACTTTATTGCGGAACCGCAGAGGGTCCTTGCAGTCGGCGGGATACTTGCAGGCGATGAATCACTCTCAATCGCGCAGGTTCCTACCCACCGAGCTAGAAATCCTCGTTGACCTCTTGGATCGGGGTGTTGCTTAAAAACGCCATTTCAAAATGCTTCAAACAATGGCGTTTTAAAATCTCTCGCTGGCTGTAAGCTTCCCAAACTTTAGGACGAGTACTCTGCCGAGAAGAATGACTTGCTCTCTTCCACATCGGGCTTGATCGTTCGCTTGCCTTCTTTCCAGTTCGCTGGGCAAACCTCGCCATTCTCTTCGAAGAACTGAAGAGCCTGTACCATGCGAAGTGCTTCGTCGACGCTGCGTCCAAGCGGCAAATCATTGACGACCTGATGACGGACAACACCTTCTTTGTCGATCAAGAAAAGACCGCGTAGAGCAACCGTGTCACCTGTCAGAACGTCGTAGTCACGCGCAATTTGCTTGCTCAAATCGGCAACCACCGGGTACTCGATATTGCCCAAGCCACCTTGGTCGCGAGGAGTATTACGCCACGCCAAGTGAGAGAAATGACTGTCCACACTGACACCCATAATCTGCACACCCTGCTCGCTAAACTCTGAAGCGCGATCAGAAAACGCGATGATTTCCGTAGGGCAAACAAAGGTAAAGTCCAATGGGTAGAAGAATAGCAAAACGTACTTACCCTTGTAGTCGCTCAGTTTGATTTCCTTGAACTGGCCGTCTTCCATTACAGCTTGAGCAGTGAAATCTGGGGCAGGGTGGGTAACTAAAACGCTCATCAATCAAACTCCAGGAAAAGGATTCCTCAATTAACTCGTAACTCTGGCGCCAACTACTTGGGTAACCAGGCAATGTATTTTTCTAAGGGCAACCGACGTTTAGTCGCCGAGGCAGCACTGCGCCCAAATCATCGTGACGCTAACACCACAATTTTCGCTACTCGGACCGCCGCTACTACCAGCCATTAAGTGTACCCAGTCCTAAGAACTTGGGGAGGAGTGTTGCGCCCATAGAATCCATGCAGAAATTGCATCACACCACAGGCTATGCCTCAGCGTCGGATTCTTTCCTTCTAGCATCAGGCCCGGTGCGTATACCAACGCAAGATGCCACGACGACTGCAAACGGCACTGGCAGCCAATAGTAAAAGGAGTGAGGACTATCCATGGGCGGTAACCACAGGAAAAATGGGAAAAAGATTGCCGTGAAAAGCCCTCCGGCCACGGCGGGAAACAAAGCAATAATCCCGGCTTGCATCTTCCGCAACTCGGTCGATGTCGCAACCGCCTGATAGGCAGCTGCCCAAACCACAATCGGCAGCCAAAGTAAAATCACGTTGACATAGATCACTCCGTAGATGAGTTGACTTGCGATGGCACTCAGTAGGCATGTGAAAAACGCGGCACTCCCAACATACAGTATCAAATAGCTCCATGCACCAAGTTTTTTTCGAGCATGACGCTCTACGTCTTTATACAGACCATACGGAAAGCTGCCAAAAGAGGTGAATGCGCAAGTTAGTGCAGAGACGGTAAGCATATGAAAAATCGTCACGTCATCTCTTGAAAATGCGATTCCAATCGCAACGCACACAATGGGAGGAATGACGTGCACCAACATGGCGACACGATGACCGCGGCTAATAAGATGCCAAAGCAGAATTCCCCAGCTCAGAACGGGAGGGACAAGGCTTGCTATTCCAACGCCTGCAATGTCACCCTTGCGGAGCACAGAAAAAACGAAACCAATTAACGCCGCGAAGGCCGCGCACACAATTGTCCATCGAAAAAGCTGAACGATCGAAAACTGGTTCGCCGCACTTGCTTTCTCATCCACTTCGCTTACTTGCCTCAAGGACTCGTCCAAATCGCATCTCCTGAGTTTCTAACCACAACAGCCCCAGCTGCAGAACCAGGGCAGACCACAGATTGACAATGGGAAATCGTCGCCTTTCGCTCCTGCGAAAGTATGCGGGTTCTTTTGCGGAGCAAAAGTCGACCAAGATTGAAACTTTGATTTGCCCCAGCTGCAGAACGCCGAGTCCATTCAGGCCCCGCATTCACGTTATATTTGAGCCTGCCATTTTTCGAAGGCTTAACCCCAAAAAATGATAGTGCAAACGCCGCGTTTCGTGATTCCTCCGAAACAAGTTGTTCGTCCTATGTACCCGAATGTTTTGAGAATTTTGAGGCAAACATGACGTCGGCTGCTCCCAAACTGGCAAATGACCAACAAACCACAATTCAAGATGTCAAACAATGGATGGCAGAATTTGTCGCCGAGCGGAACTGGGAACGGTTTCACAACGCGAAGAATCTGACTATGTCCATGGCGATCGAAACAGGGGAACTGCTCGAACACTTTCAATGGCTTACTACCGAAGAAGTTGTTGCTGGCGATGGATTCGAGAAGCAGGAAGTGGAAGAAGAAATAGCGGATGTCGCTTGCTATCTGATTTCCTTAGCAAACGCCTTAGAAGTAGACTTGGCCGCCGCCATCCAGCGGAAAATGGTAAAGAACCGAATCAAATACCCCGTCGAAACAGCGGAGTGAAAATTAGTCATCACTTGTACTCCCAGAGGCTTGCTGAGTTTGCCCAGGCTCAATAACTTGATCTTCAAAATCTTCGAGCCTTGGTCTTTCATCCATGATGTTCTTCCAGCGTTCTTTGCGTTCTTCAATCCGCTTCCGATTGAGCACATTCACAAAGGGAATGAGCACTCCAAACATCAAAAGTAAAGCAATAACCACCATCCGCGTCATTGTACTGCTTGACTTATGCTTCCCCAAACTCGATCACTTGCTAGGAAAACAGAACGAAAGGCAGGCGAAAAATCGCCCCTGCAATGACAGCACATGACCAACAGGTCCTTCGAACAATACGAACCGTTTCTTGTCGCGGATTTAAAGAATATGCGTATTATTTTACTTGTTGTAGGAAGCAAAATACTCGATGATGCACTTAGATCAGTTTCAGCTTGTCTTGCTTTTCCAACAGGAAATCTACCATGGTCCGCTCGCGACTTCTGCTTTGGAATCCGGTTTGTTTAGTGCCTTGCTTGCTCGGGCTATCCCTCACCAACTTCGTCCACAGTCAGGAAAAGAACACAAAGTCGAAAATTCCCCTTACGGCCAAAAACAAGGCGACGGAAGAAGCCTATCAAAAGCGTTCACCGTTAAGCGACGGTTCGCGTGAATACCCTGGCGGCAACGGCTTCATGTTCGGCTATGTTTACGGCTACGGTTATCAACGCGGCCCCAATGGTGGTCAACAGGGCGGCTTCGCGGGCGCCGCAGCCACCACAATTACCAATGGCAAGAAGGAAGAACGGAGCGCCTTTGCATCCACGCCGAATGTGAATATTCCCAATCCATTCGCAAACAATCCAGTGCCTGCTGACAACGCACTGCTACCTTTTCCGCAAGTCGGCGAAATGATGCAGCAACTCCAAAATCCACTCGGCAATGCACCTGCGAATCAAATCGCACAACCAACGCCCTTGAGTCCTGACCGCAATTACACGTTTGACGAAGGCGACAAGGTAGTTCGGATATTTCATACCGCCCGCCACATTCGACTTCGCATTCGCCCGAAAGCTCCGCGTTCGAAAGAGGAAGTATACACGGTCAAAACACGTGAAGAGCTCAAGGAAAAGCACCCGGACATCTACGTACTTTACGCCAAGCTAATGCGCATTCCTTTGGTAAAGCCTGCAGCACAAGTAAAGCCTGCAGCACAAATTGCAGCAGAGCAGCCAGGACGGGCAGCTCCTCCGCCGCAAAACAACGGCGCCGCAGGAATGGGACAACTGATGAGTGGCATCATCAACCATATGCAACAACAATCCGCCAACAATCCACTGATGCAAGGAGTCCTGCAGGACATGCAGCGCAATGCTGGCGACGCGCCACTTAGGAATAACGCACAGGCTCCCAATGCAAATCGGCAAAACGGACCAAAGAAGCCTTTGAAACGCTTGTAGGGCAATCGATTGCAGCGACTTAGAAAGCAACAACGCCGACCTAGCGAGGTCGGCGTTTTTCGTATGGAATTGCTGGAATCGGTTTTTTAGGCTCGAAAGCGAGCACTTCTTGTGACGCCGTGCTTAAGCTGTGATCTCAAAAATCCCTTCGATCTCGGTGGCGATTCCGCCCGGTAGAGCGTTGGTACCGATCGCGCTGCGAGCACTAATACCATTCTCCTCGCCCCAGACATCGGAGAACAACTGACTACAACCGTTGATAACCTTGGGCTGCTCGCCAAAGTCATTTGTGGATTGCACTAGCCCCAATAGCTTGACGACTCGCTTCACCCGATCTAGGCTGCCCAACGTTGCTTTGATCGTAGCCAACATCGCCAAACCCGTCTGCTGGGCGGCCTCTGCTCCCTGCTCGACGGACAAATCGGCTCCCAGCCTTCCTTCGATTAGCGTCTTGTCGCTTTTGAGCGGTCCGTGTCCGCTTAGATACAACATACTTCCAACAATCACAGCCGGCTTGTAAAGCCCCATCGGCTTCGGGGCGGGAGGCAGTTCTAGCCCCAGTTTCGCAAAATTTTCCTCAGCAGACATTTCTAATCCTCGATTCCTGGATTCGGTTCTTTCCAACTTCGCCAAACTCTTAGCGAGTGGCGGGGATGGGCCGTATCCTAACGCAGGCATTGGCAAATTCCAGCCCGCATTCTCAAGCCGCCAATTCCTTTTGCGTCCACACCGAAAAGGGTCGCCGGGTCCAATGGCACTTGAAGATCCTGGCATTCTGTGGATGCTTATGGGCTCAAAAATCACCCTATTTTAGAAACGGAACATGAGCCAGTTATTCGATCTTTCCGAAGAGGTTGCCGTCGTTATTGGCGGAACCGGTGGTCTAGGCGGGGCAATGGCAGACGCCTTAGCGGCAGCCGGAGCCAATGTCGCTGTCGTGGGGCGAAGTGCAGAGCGAGGTGCGGGGCGCGTTTCCGCAATTGAGGCTGCTGGCGGCACGGCGATCTTCCAGTCAGCGGATGCCTTGGACAAAGATTCCGTTCATGCAGCACGCGACGCAATCCAAAGCCAGCTTGGCACAACGACCGTTCTTGTCAACGCAGCTGGGGGTAATCACCCTGACGCGACATTGCCGCCAGGGGCGGACTATTGCAAGCTTCCATTGGATGCATGGCGTCAAGTTTTCGACTTGAATTTGGTCGGAGGTGTACTCCTGCCTAGTCAAGTCTTTGGTGAATCAATGGTTGAGGCTGGCAAAGGTTCGATCATCAATATCGCATCAATGTCGGGCATGATCCCATTGTCGCGCGTCGTTGCCTATTCGGCGGCTAAAGCCGCCGTCATTAACTTGACACAATTCCTCTCCCGCGAATGGGCCACGACAGGAGTGCGAGTCAACGCAATCAGCCCAGGTTTCTTTCCTGCAGAACAGAATCGGGCACTGCTCTATAACGAAGATGGCTCACTGTCGGAAAGAGGTTCGCAAATTATCGGGCATACGCCGATGGCGCGCTTCGGCAAGCCCGAAGAATTGGGCGGAGTCACCGTGTGGCTGGCCTCGGCTGCAGCAGCCTCCTTCGTAACGGGGCAGAACATTGTCGTCGACGGCGGTTTTTCGTCCGTAACGATCTAAAGGCTTTCCTGAACTTCAAACAAATTCCAAAGACCTCCATTTTGAATCGCTAGGTAACTTCCATGGCCAAGTTAAACATAAAACAAGACGCTCCACTCGATTTTCTCTCTCTGGGAGCCCTGGTACACCGACTTGATCCGGGCACCACTCCGTTCCGCAAGGCGAACTCGTTTGACATTCACATTTCCGGCGGCGAGTACAATGTGGCTGCGAACTTGAGCGATTGTTTTGAGTTGAATACCGGCGTGGCGACCGCAATGGTGGATTACGGCGTAGGCGAAATGGTTCAACGCGCGGTCCGTGAAAAAGGCGTCACTCCTTTCTACAAGTGGTTCGAGCATGATGGAGTTCGCGGTCCCAACATTGCAACCGTTTACAGCGATCGCGGCCACGGGGTACGGGCTCCTGTCGTTTTCTACAACCGAGCCAATGAGGCTGGAGCCATGCTCAAGCCCGGCGATTTCGACTGGAACAGCATTTTTAGCTCCGGAGTGAAGTGGTTCCACTCTGGCGGAATCTTTGCCGCGCTTTCCCCGACGACTTCCGAACTAATCGTCGAAGGCATGCAAGCCGCCCAAGCTGCTGGCACCGTAACCTCGTTTGATTTGAACTACCGCGCAAAGCTTTGGAAGACAATTGGCAGCGAAGAAAAAGGCCAGGAAATGTGCCGCAAGATTGCTTCCCACTGCGATGTCCTCGTCGGAAATGAAGAAGATCTTCAGAAAGGACTTGGCATCGAAGGTCAGGATGTCGAGTCGAAATCGAAGCTCGATCCAGAGGCATTCTTTTCGATGATCGATGGTGTCACCGAGAAGTTTCCGAACGTTAAATTGGTTGCAACGACTTTGCGCGAAGTCAAATCGACGAACCGCCACGAGTGGGCCGCAGTGGTATGGTACGACGGCGAGCGCTACGTCAGCCCAACCATGTCCCTGGATGTTGTTTGCCGTATCGGCGGCGGCGACGGATTCGCATCTGGTTTGATTTACGGCATGATCGCAGGTAAAGATCCAGAGCAAGCACTTCGACTCGGCTGGGCCCACGGTGGGTTGCTTACCACCTTCACTGGGGACGTATCGATGGCCAAACTGCCAGAAGTCGAAGCGGTTGCCTCGGGTGGATCTGCTCGAGTGCAGCGATAATACAAAGGCGAACCTTGTTTCACGGATCTCACAAACGTGGTGTCATGATTTGACACCACTTTTTTTCTGCGCGTTCTGGCATGCTGAAACGCGTCTATTCACGACGAGGCTTTTTCCTCTGGCGACCTTCATGAAAAAATCAGTCCTGGCCATCGCCGCTCATCCTGATGACATTGAATTTTGTATGGCAGGAACACTGATGCGACTCATCGATAGAGGTTGGGAGGCTCATTATTTCAACGTCGCCAATGGTTGCTGTGGATCAACTACTCTGTCGCGACAAGAATGCGCGAACGTGAGGCTGGAGGAGGCCCAAAAGGCCGCATCATTGCTAGAAGCGACGTTCTATCCGCCAATACGCAACGACCTTGAAATTTTCTATGACCTGGGAACGGTTCAGCAAGTAGCAGCCGTTTTGCGACAAGCTACACCGCAAATTGTACTCACCCACGCAACAGTAGACTACATGGAAGATCACCAGAACACAGCGAGACTAGCCGTTACAGCGGCTTTTTCACACGGCATGGCCAACTTTGAAACGAATCCCGAGCAGCCAATATTCGAGCACGATCTCGCGATCTACCACGCCCAACCACACGGCAACAGAACTCCATTAAAAAAGCTGTCTACACCCGAAATCGCCGTTGATGTTAGCGATTTACTAGACAAGAAGAAGGAGCTGCTTGCGTGCCACGCGAGTCAGGATAACTGGCTCGATGCATCGCAGGGCATGAGCTCCTACTTAGGATCGATGCAGAAACTCAACGCTGAAGTCGGTGCGATGAGTAAGCTCTACGCGTTTGCGGAGGGCTGGACGCAACACCTGCATCTAGGTTTTGCGAAAAACGCAGATTACAATCCGCTATTGGAAGCGATTCCTGATCACGCAACGCGACTGTAACCTGAACAGACTTGCCCCGATCAAATTACACCGATTTGCCCCGCACGAAGACCAACGAAATGAGATTCTAACTCAGTACAAAGTTTACTCCGATGAATACGCACCTGAGCAGCAAAGCGGCTTCTAGTCTCTGCCTTCCACGACCATATGGCCGCCGCCATAATCTCTTTTTGGGCATCGCCGTATTAACGCTATTCGTCCTACCTTCCGAAGTGACACAAGCTCAAATGATTGTAGCTCACCGTGGTGCCTCTGAAGATGCACCTGAAAACACAATGGCCGCATTTCGCGAAGCTTGGCGTCAGGATGCGGATGGCATTGAAGGAGACTTTTACTTCACCAGTGATAAACAGGTTGTCTGCATTCACGACAAGGACACCAAACGCACCGGTGGCAAAAACTTGAAGGTCGCCAAGAGCACTTTAACCCAACTTCGAACGCTCGAATTCGGCTCATGGAAGCACTCGAATTTTTCGGGGGAACCGCTTCCTACGCTTCAGGATATCCTAAAGATCCTGCCGGAAGACAAGACATTCGTGATCGAGTTAAAAACGGGCCCTGAGATCGTTCCCTTGGTAAAGGAGATCCTGCGAGAAGCAGAGACTCCGCTAGAACAAATACTGATCATTAGTTTCGACGACCAAACGATTGCAAAAAGCAAAGAATTGCTCCCTGCGGCCCGAGCACACTGGTTAACTGGATATAAGACCGATGATGCAACTGGTGTAACAACACCTAGCTTGGCAGAAATCGCGACTACGTTGAAACGGTGCAACGCGGATGGTCTTGGTACTCAAGCCAATCGGGAAGTCGTGACGAAAGAGTTCATCGACGAGCTCAGGCAAGGCGGAATGGAAGAATTCCATGTTTGGACGGTCGACAAACTAGATGATGCCAAATACTTTCAATCATTAGGGGCTTGTGGCATTACGACGAATCGCCCTGGAGCCATAAAAGAAGGACTTGGCTCAGGAAAATAGGAGATTTGTAGACAAACGGCTTAGCAGCGCCCGTCCTAACAACTAAGCCAGGCAGATTGGTTGGCATAAAATACTGCCCACCCAATTTGGCTACAAAACCTGCTTTTTACTTTCCTGCTCGGAATAGTTACAATAAAGCAGTCCGTTCTCAACCTGGGGATTTAGTCATGCTAGGCTCATCAACCGAAAAAGCGAACACATCTGACGTTCAGCTCCAATCGCGCACTGATGAAGAATTGCTTGCAGCATTCGTGGAAGAAAAAGACCGTGGAAGCTTCGAGTGCCTTGTGCGGCGTTATCAGCACGAGATATACAACTATCTTCGACGCTATCTGGGCAATGAGAGTGCAGCGGAAGACGCCTTTCAGTTGACCTTTGTTCGCGTCTATCAAAAGGCGGATCAATTCGATTTGAGTCGCCGTTTTCGCCCCTGGCTATATAGTGTTGCTACGAACCAAGCAATTGATCTGAAACGTCGCGACAAGCGTCGGACTCATCAAAGTCTTGATGTCTCGTCAACACAATCAGAATCGCGCGTTACGACTCAAGCTTCCTCAATTCCCGATCACCGACAACCGGAAGAAGACCCTTTGGTGACTGCTGAATTTCGCCAGAGAATGCGAGACGCTGTCGAAGAAATCGGCGAACCAGGTAGAAGCGCGCTAGAATTGATTTATCTACAGGGCTTACCTTACAAGGAAGCAGCTGAAATTCTGGACGTTCCAGTCGGAACAGTGAAAAGTCGAGTTCATTCGGCCATTCGCAAACTTTCAGCACTTTGGCAACGTAATCCTTCCTAAGTTTGCCTCGCGTTCAGAGCAATTTGTGACGCTCGGAGCCACGCCCCCCAATAGAACCGCCTTAGTTACAAGCTTCGCTTGCACTTTTGTAAATGCAATTCTCGGACGATCAAATCATAGCCTACCTGCTCGGAGATGCGGAGCCGAAGCTGGCTGAGAGTATCGAGCTTCAGCTGTCTTCCGACGCAGACTTGCTCGACCGCCTTTCACAGCTGCGGTCGATGCTTGGACACTTAGATTCTCTTGGAGGCATGTATGAGCCACCGGGAGACTTGGTTGATGCGACTTTGGAACGGATCGAGCAAGAGGAGTCGGTCAGTCTATCGCATGCTCGGCCTCGAGAAGGATTGAGCGCAGCATTCCAAAGCCGCGTTGATTCACTCGTTTTGACCATCAGCCTAGTGCTTATTTGCTGCATGGTTTTACCAGCAGTTATTAAGGCCCGATTTGTAGCAAGAAAGAATCGCTGCGAGCATAACCTGGTTAGCAATGGACACGATCTGATCGCTTACAGTTTGTCCAACCCCGAAGGCCGCTTCCCATTTGTTGGTAACAATCGGCAGACGGGATTTGCGGGCATCTATTCGGTGCATTTGGTCGACGCGGGCAATTCAATCGCATTTGCTCAGGTTGCGTGTCCTAGCATGCTAGGTACTGACCAAGCTTTGCCTAACGATCTGCCGTCAACAATCCCTGGGTTACGTGAGATTGGGCAGCTGACTTCTGCAGACCTCTCCGTTATCCAACGGTATCTTGGTGGAAACTACGCGTACAATATTGGGGTCAATGAGGAAGGCGTACGCAAGGCTCCCAAGAATGAAGGACGGGCCAACTTTGCAATTCTATCCGACGCACCGGACTTCGTCCAAGATGGAGAACAGTTCGTTGCCCATGACGGACGAGGAATCAACATCCTCTTCGAAGACGGTCATGTCGAGTTTGTGGAAGTTGTTAGAACTAACGACCTCTCAGGATCTTTGCTTGATCATCCATTCCGAAATCTGGATGGCGTGCACGCCGCAGGGCTAAATCAATCTGACGCTTTCTTAGCGCCGAGTTACTTTACGCCAGCTCTGGTCGACTGGAAGTAAGTTCCGCCTTTACGCCGTTAGCTGCCCTCGACAGCCGGCTTAGGCTTTCCCAGCAAACGAAAGACGCAGGGCACCAACGTGACGGAGATTAGCGTCGCACCGACGACGCCCGTTCCAATTGCAACTGCCAAGGGCGGCCAGAATCCGCCGCCACTGAGTACCAACGGTAAGAAACCAAATACCGTTGTGCCAGTTGTAGCAAGTACATGCCGCGTGACCTCCACGACGGTTTCAGCCGTCGCATCGAGCTCACCCTCCAAAACTTTGGGGTTCGACTTAAGGGCCGAGACAACGACGATGGAATCGTTGATGGCGATCCCCATTAGCCCCATCGTACCAACAATGGCCATGAATCCGAATGGGTAGCCGAACAGCCAAAGTGCCCCCAAGCCCAATCCGATGGAAAGACTTGCAACAAGTCCGATGAGACCTGCGTAGCGAAACGAGGAAAGCGCCAAGACGAGTGCCCCAACCATTCCGACGCCTAAAATACTTACGTTTGCCATAAGGCGGCTAACGGCTGCATCTCGTTCTGAAGCTTCCCCACCAATCTCTAGCCTATAACCACTCGGCAAAGATTCGTTAAATTTCGTTTCTTCCACGGCACCCAGCACGTCCCCAAGTACCTTGGACGGTAACGTTCCAGCCGTAATGAAGGTTTTCACTTCGTTCGTACGAA
>JBCCEO010000036.1:0-21055 GCA_039030255.1 Planctomycetota bacterium
CTTTGGTCTTGAACGACTCGAGCAACGCCCGTGATGCGAACTTGATCATGCTGCTTACTCAAGTAGCAGAGTTCTACTTTCGGATTTGCCTCAATCTCCCGCGTTTTGCGATAATTCCTTAGATTCGCAACGTAGACAGTGAATTCGTTGGTCCGAACCGGTGAAACAGGCCGGACTCGCGGTTGATCGCCGTCGATTGACGCCAAGTAGGGAAAGCGATCTTCACTTACGACTTGCAACGCAAGACTTTTTACTTCTGACGGCTCGAAGGGGCGAGGTTCTGGTTTTGCCATGTGGTATCGTCTCAAAATAGGGAATGCCAAACTGCAGTTCAGTTCGACCGATAGTGAACTTGGAAAAGGCAAGATTGGTTATCATACTAAAGCTAGACGCTTTTTCCGTACCTTCCACGCCTCCCTCCTTTTGCTGATTGGATTGCTGATCGGAGTCTTCCCATCAGTAAGCGCCGCTCATGTTTTTTAGGTTCATCTCAACAAAGCATTGGAAGTATGAAATCCGCTTCTTCATACAAGCTTTGTTTTCGGCGTTCAGCGTGGTTCTCATAGTGACGGGCTTGGGAAGAAACTCGCAGGCAGCTGAAGTCAGTTTTAGCCGTGAAGTGTTGCCGATACTTTCTGATCGCTGCCTGCATTGTCACGGCCCAGATCCAGAGCATCGAGAGGCTGATTTGAGGTTGGACGAATTGGAATCCGCAACCAGGGACAGGGGAGGCTATCGGGTCATCGAGGCTGGCAATCCTGAAGTGAGCGAACTTATTGCTCGAATTGTTTCTGAGGATGCAGATCTATTGATGCCGCCGCCCGATTCGCATCGCAAACCATTGACGGCGGAAGAAAAGCAGACTTTGCGCAAATGGATTGAGCAGGGCGCTTCGTGGGGAAAACACTGGGCATTCACGAGTCCTAAGCGCAAGCATCTTGAGCGGGAGCATCCTGCGCGGGAGCATCCTGAGCGCGAGTTACCGTCTGAGTTTCGTGGGAACCCAATTGATGCATTTGTCCAGCGGAAGCTCGCGAATTCGCAGCTGAAGCCCTCTGCGAAAGCGCCTGCACATACGTTGCTGCGCCGAATTTCCTTTGATCTAACAGGTCTTCCTCCATCCAGTCGCGATGTTAGAGAGTTTGAAGAACTGTACAGCCAAGATCCTGAAGCGGCTGTCGATAACGCGGTGGATCGCCTCATGAAACTGCCGCACTATGGCGAGCGTATGGCGATGTGGTGGCTTGATGCGGCACGGTACTCGGATACAGACGGCTACCAGCAAGACGCAACAAGAAGCAATTGGCCCTGGAGAGATTGGGTTATTGGTGCCTTCAACGGCAATATGCCCTTTGATCAATTTACGATAGAGCAGTTTGCCGGTGACTTGATGGAAGAAGCTACAGCGGAACAAATTCTTGCAACTTGTTTTCATCGCAATCATATGGCCAATGGCGAAGGTGGAAGGCACCCAGAGGAATCGCGGGTCGACTATGTGATTGATCGTGTGAACACGATGGGGGCTGTTTGGTTGGGGCTAACTTTGGGGTGTGCCCAGTGTCATTCGCACAAATTTGATCCCATTTCGCACCAAGATTACTATTCGTTTTATTCCTTTTTCAACAGCATTGATGAAGATGGGAAAGCAGGTGGTGGTGCAAAGCCTTTCATGAATTACAAATCGCCGTACGCCCAGCGGGCTGTCGAAGAATCAGAGGAGCTAGTTGCAACGCGTGCGGCAGTGCTGGAAGAGGTCCGAAAGGCGGCGGAATCTGAATTTGAGCTTTGGTTGCAAGCCAGAATATCAATGCTACAGCAGCAGGGCTTTGAGGCTTGGGCTCCAGTGAAAGCTGAATCTTTGACAACTGTGGAAGGAAGCCAGCTTGTCCAGGGAGAAGATGGTTCGATTCGTTCTATCGGTCCGAGTCCTTTTCAGGACGACTATCGGATTCGATTCAGTCGACCGGGCACAATAACGGCCCTGCGGCTGGAAGTCCTTCCCGACCCAGACAATACGGGCGGCAAGTTCTCAAGAGGAAAATCAGGCGAGTTCATTCTGACGGATGTCAAACTTCAAATGAGCAGACGCGGCGATTCTCAGCTGCTCGATATTGATCTATCCAGCGCAGTTGCGAATGTTGAGAAAAAAGTCAAAGGTCGTGCTTATGGGAATGTCAAGGACACTCTAGACGACGATCCTCGCAATGGTTGGACTACAGATGGAGTGACATCCATCGCAAAACGTGTCGCCTATTTTGCATTGGCGGAACCTCTTGAATTGGGGAAAGACGAGCAGCTTGTATTTGTCATGCTTCATCGTTCTACGAGAGGCGATTCTAATATTGGTCGGTTTCGGCTTGCTGTGACTGACCAGCCAGGTCCAGCACTGCGTCGTCTAGAACCGCTTCCGATGGAGCAGCTGAACAAATCGGCAGTGGTGGACGCCGACGCAGTGCCGACCGATTTGCGAAAGCAACTCATGGAACAGTTTCTTTCGGTTCACAACCGTTATCAGCTTGCGAAGCGAAATCATGATTGGGCCAAAGATCAATTCTCGCAAGCCAAGCGGGCGAGCGGCGAACAACGCGTTATGGTGCTGAAGCAACGCGGCGAACCACGCAAAACACATATTTTGGTCCGAGGCGTTTGGGACGCTCACGGCGACGAAGTTTCCAACGCATCGCCGTCTTCGTTGACTGAAAAACGACTCGGTCCAGACGCGGACCGTTTGGATTTGGCTCGTTGGCTAGTTTCCAAAGACAATCCGTTGACCGCACGCGTTATCGTGAATCAGCTTTGGCAAATGTGTTTTGGAGCAGGCTTGGTTCGCACACCGGAAGATTTTGGTTTGCAAGGGGAAATGCCAACGCACCCTGAATTACTCGACTGGTTGGCGGTCGAGTTCATGGAAAGTGGATGGGATTTGCAGCACATTTTGCGCTTGATCGTTACCAGTGACACCTATCAACAGAGCAGCCATATCACCGAAAAACATCAAGAATTGGATCCAGAGAATCGCTTGCTCGCGCGTGCCTTGCGCTTTCGGCTGCCAGCTTGGATGTTGCGCGACGCAGCTTTGAGTGCAAGTGGCACCATGAATCCGTCGATTGGAGGGCCGCCAACTTATCCCTACCAGCCCGATGGTGTCTGGAATGAGATCTTTATGGGCAGGTTTCGATATCGTCCTAGTCAGGGAGCGGCACAGTATCGGCGCACCGTTTATGCGTTCTGGCGACGTTCCGCGGCACCGACGTTTTTGTTTGATAGTTCGCAGCGTCGCGTTTGTGAGGTGCGGCCGCGGCGAACCAACACACCCCTGCATGCTCTAACACTACTGAACGATCTGACGATGCTGGAAAACGCCAAGATGCTCTCCTTAAAAGCGATAGAACAACACGATGATAGCGAAAGCCGCTTAAAGTTTCTGTTCCATGCATTGGCATCCCGTGATTTGACCGCGCAAGAGCTTGAAGTGTTTGAGCGCAAGCTAGAGCATTTCAGAACTGACTATTCTGAGGAAGAAGAAACTGCTGCCGCCATTGTTGCGATTGGCCAACCCGAATCCGAAACGGGTATGGCTAAATTTGAAGAAGTCGCCGCTTACATGATGGTTGCTAGCTTGATGCTAAATTTGGATGAGGTTATGACCCGCGAGTAGAAGACTTGCAGAGTGAATCCATGAACAGTCAATTCTCACAACCATTTGACTCCGACGTAGCGAAGCGTGTTCTTCGTAGGAGCTTTCTCGGCCAGTCGGCTTCGCTTAGTCTAGGAAGCTTAGCGCTGGCATTGATGGGACAGCGAAACGCGGTTGCTGAGGAAAAAGCAATCGGACTTCCGGGCTTGCCGCGCATCCCAGCCAAGGTCAAAAACGTGATTTTCCTGACCCAGTCTGGCGGTCCCTCACAGATCGAACTTTTTGACCACAAGCCTGGGCTTCAGAAATGGGCCGGAAAAGAGCTGCCGGAAAGTGTGCGGCAAGGCCAACGCCTAACGACGATGACTGCCAACCAGAAGCAGTTGATCATGCCAGCCAAAACCAATTTCGAACGTTTCGGGGAATCTGGTGCAACGGTTGGAGAGTGGTTACCACGACTGACGGAAATCGTCGACGACGTCTGCTTTATCAAGTCTATGGTTACCGACGAGATTAATCATGCGCCAGCCATGACCAAGTTTCTGACGGGGCATCAGATACCAGGTCGTCCCAGTTTGGGTGCTTGGACCAGCTATGGCTTGGGAAGCGAGAATCGCAACTTACCCGATTACCTTGTTCTCATTTCCAAGATGAAACGTCCGAGCGACCAGCCTTTATACGATCACTATTGGGGCAGCGGATTCTTGCCATCGCAGTTTCAAGGTGTCAAGCTTCGCAACGCCAAGGAGCCTGTTCTCTACTTGCGTGATCCGCAAGGTATTCCACGGGCGGTGCGGCGCAATATGCTGGACGGAATCAAAGAATTGAATGAATTGCATCTGGACGAAGTCGGAGATCCCGAAATTTTAACTCGGATTCAGCAATATGAGATGGCATGGCGGATGCAATCGAGTATTCCAGAGCTCAATGATTTGCGGGATGAATCGGAAGCGACTTTTGAAATGTATGGTACAGAATCGAGGCGTCCAGGCACCTACGCTGCGAACTGTATTTTGGCTCGTCGCCTCGTTGAACGCGGTGTGCGATTCGTGCAACTATTTCATCCAGATTGGGACCATCACAGTCGCCTGAGTTCTTGGTGTACGGCCAGATGCCGTGATACGGATCAAGCTAGCGCCGCGCTCGTCAAAGACCTAAAGCAGCGGGGGCTTCTTGACGAAACATTGGTGATTTGGGGCGGTGAGTTTGGTCGAGGTGTCGCTGGTCAGGGCAAATGGGATAGTCCTGAGGGTGGACGTGATCACCATCCACGTTGCTTCACCATTTGGATGGCAGGAGGCGGAGTCAAGGCGGGTACAAGTTTTGGTAAGACGGACGACTTTAGCTACAACGTGGCCGAAAATGCGGTGCAAGTGCGCGACTTGCACGCGACGATCTTACGCTTGCTCGGCGTGGACCATGAGCGGTTCACCTATAGATTCCAAGGGCTTGATTTTCGCCTGACGGGCGTTGAAGAGGCACGTGTTGTTGAGGAAGTTCTCGCCTGAGCAGGCCGGCGGTTTAGCGGTAGCCGCTGCCATCCTGCCAGAACCGGAAACCTTCGCCAATCTTACTTTCGCCAAGAAATACACCGCGTCGAACCGGTACGCAATTTCCAGGGCGACCACGACCAAGTGTGTACACTTTTTCACGTGGATGGTGAGTGAGTGTTTTATAAGGGACGAGTGGAATGGTCCAGAAGAAGTGAGTCGCGGATATGGCAGGTTGCAACAATCGCGAGCGCCCGATTCCATAACGTTCCAAGTTCGGTTGTTCAAAGTAAAGGGGCTTATGAGCGAACACGGGACTGATCCATGTGTAGTTTTGGTTGATCCAGTCCGCGGTAAGGTTGTTGCTCCGAGTTCGAGCTTCGGTTGGCGTTGCAACGGATCGGAAATCGTCCGCAACTTCCACTCGTGAAAGTAGGTTGACTGGATCCTGCACCGGACCGAGCATCTGCTCAACGTTCAATAAGGGTTTTTCGTCCACTGCTGGGATTGTAGGATTGGATACTTCCTGAAAAACTGGCTCTGCTGCCTGCATGGATGGGTAGACGGCCGGGGCATCGACAACCGGCTGAGGCCTATGAGCAGGCATTGGCCCTAGCGGCTGCGCCGCGTAATTGGGATCTGGTTCAGACCGCATTGGTTCGACGGGTTCGATCGCAGCAGGGAGATCGGCGACACGCGTAATTGGTGCACCTGGTGCAAGGGGTTGATTACGCTCGACTTCGAGTTGTTTTGTGTTCGTAGGTTGGGCTATGGGGACGTGAATTCGAGGCTGATTGTCAGCAGGATCTACTTGGGGAGCTTCCAATAAAGGCGGGAACTGTTCGCTAAGCAAACCCGTTGGAATTTGTGGCTCGATCGCTCTTTCAATTTCAATATTTGCCGCTGATTGGACAAATCCCGTCGTGCTTCTCTTCGTCAGCCGAGACACCGTCGTCGTTACCCTACTCGCTTCGGTCAAGGCGGACTGCTCAGTCTCTGGTGCTGGCCTTAATTCTTCGAACTGAATTTGTGGAGCTGCAATAGCTGCGGGCCTACGGCGGTTCGAACTAGGCGAACGATTCCATAAGTCTTGAAGGGCTGGTGGGCTCTGGGCGTTGGCCTCGCTTGTTGAATTTTTAGTGGCAGGCGGAGTTGGCGCGAACTGCTGCGCATCGACTTGCCGAAGTTCCTGAGCGGTTGCAGGATCGCAAATACTGGCTGCAAGGAGTAAATAACTCGTGGCAATTGCAATGTTCCAGGGCCTGTGCATAGTATTTTTCTCTCAGCCTAAGTTCCGGCGTCTTTAATTGCTGGGCCTACCGACGACTGTATCACGAACTTTGGGCTGCGCATTAGGCTGTAGCTTCGCTCGACGTTCGGCTGCGTCGGCATATGCCTTGCGGTTTGTCCCTGCTTCGGAAAGCTGAACATTGCAGTATTCCAGCAGCGTTCCTTTTTCGAAATGTACATTTCGCAGTGCCAATGCGTATTCGACTTCCGCCTGGTGATATCTCAAACGAGCGTCGAGCAGACGTCGGTGCGTTTCGAGTCGAACATCTAGCTCAGCCTTTTCTCCCTGTTCGCCCTTAGCCTCGATTGCGTTGAGCTGAACCACAATCGCTTCCAGGCGCTTGCGTTGCAACTGCATGTTTTCAAAAGCGCGTTTGCTCTCGCCAACCGCGTTGCTTAGACCGTAGTGTACGTAACGTTCTTGTTCTTTCAGGATTTCTACTTCGCGAGCAAGGGCGAGCTTCGAGTTCTGGACCGCGGAATGGGCTCGTCGGAATCCGACTGGAGCGTTGTACTCCAGTCCCACTCGCCACTCCTGAAACTGGCCGTCGTATAAGCTGGTGCTAGCTGAGTTTGGCCCTAGGAAATCCTCGCCAAAACCACGAACACGGTAGGTTCCTACAAGGTCCAGTTGCGGTTTAAGAAAATTCGAGTTGGCGATCAGCTCCAATTCGCGTTGCTTGATCAACCACTTTTGCTTCTTGATTTCTGCTCGGTTCTGCAGCGCTTCGCCAATTGCTGAATCCCAGTCGTAGACTACCGCAGCCTCGAAAGGAGTTTCACTTGGCCGAATAAGATGACCGTCATTGATGTTCATTCCGATTAGCAGACGCAGCCGGCGTTCGGCAATACGCAGCCCACCGGTTCCTCGGAATGTTCCTGGCGAGCTTCCGTTGTTTGTTCTGGTCGCGTCTATAGGGCGTCCGTTCAGCGCATCGATGATATCTGCTTGGAAGCGGTGCACCTGTTCTTCTGCTTGAGCAATCTTGCCGCGTGAAGTCGAATTCGGATCTTGGAGACGTAAGGTCTCTTTGGCGATGTCTCGCACGTCGATTTTCGCTTGGAGATCGCGATAGGAATAGTAGAGATCCCAATACGCGTTTTCAACTTCGGAAACCAAGTCACGCACGGCCCGTTCAAAATCGATCAGGCTAACGTCGCTGCGAACTCGAGCCAGCAGAATTCCATTTGGCTGGCCGGGGAATCCTCCCGGTCCGGCGATGCGATTGAATTGCGTACCTGCTCCCTGCAACAGCGGTTGTCGCACCTCAGCTTCCAAATAGGTTTCCCAGGAATCAAAGGGAAATCGATTGGAGAGCTGGTTATTTCGATCGTAGGTCGTGATATTGCGAAAGGTATAGAACCCGCCTGTAGCCGATCGCTTGCTGATCCCGGACTCAGTGGTGTTCAGGTCTTGCAAGAAAAAGCCGTTGTTTCCAAAGAACTGATTGTTCAGCCCTCGATCGTTGCGTTCGAAGTAGTTGCGAACAAAGAAGTTTGCATCAAAAACACTCAATGCTGCTTCTTCACCGTTAACTGGGTTTGTAAATGCTAGCGCTGGATCCATTACAGATCCGACGCTCTGTGGAGAACGGAGGACCGTCGCGCCGAGATCCCGCATTATCTTGGAGGAAGCTAGTGCTTGTCGAATACACTCTTCGAGCGATAGCTCAAGGACATGCTCCGAATCCAGCATGCTTTCGTCGAAGTCCAGCGGCGAGAAATACTCAGGGCTCGCACCTTCATAGCAAGGAAGGCATTGTGGATCCGAGAATTGCAACTGGGTGGGACCGCATGCCGGCTGCACGCAGAGCGGCAAGCATTTGTCGCCGGGGTTCAGTTTTTCTTCATGCAGTGCACAGCCTGCTAGCATTGCCAATGCCAGGACGGCAAGGATTCGAGCAGTAGCAGAAGTGAACAATTTTGAACTCCCAAAAGATAGGCTATCAGCAGTTGAATCGGATGTGACAGTTTTCTTGATTTAGGGAATCATGCCACCCGAACGGGTTTGTAGCGATATTTAGGCATTGGCTGCCGGTTACGAATGATCTGGCAAAGTTTATGGCCACTATTGGGGGTGGAATTTGCAACGCAGGACTACAATTAAAACGCTGTGAATTGACAGCATTGAGATAGACTTGCAGGACGTATTAGCCGTGCAAAAGTGCTATTGAAAGGAGGTTTCATTGGCAGTCCTAGACCTCAAGGATCTTGACCGCATCTTAGATGGACTGGAATCTGATGCGCGCTCCATGGATTCGGATGCCGAGTTTTACCAGCGATTGCTCGGCCATCTTCAGCAGATTTTGGGGGCACTTTCTTCTTTCTACGCAGTCCCATTCAAGGGCGACAAATGGCTACAAGTTGCGCGGGTAGGTGACGAGGATTCTGTTTCTCAAATCTGCGCTTCACTAGCAGGTGCTGAATTTGGGCAAGATTTCCGATATTCGGGTATGTTAAAAACGGAACAGTGGTTGGCGGTTCCTATACGCAATGGAACTGCGAAGCGTGGAGTTTTGGTTGCTACGTTGCGTGGAGCCAGCGAATTCCCATTGGATGGATTGGCGGAGATTCTGGACGCCTTTGCCGAGATAATTCAATTACGGCAGGTTCGGATGCTGGAGTCCCTAGCAGATGGCGCGCTTTCGGACGCGGGTGAACTTTGTGAAATCTTGGGAGAGAGTGAAGATTGTGTTGATGCCTCCACGCACCTCGCCAATGGGCTGCTGAACACACTGCACGCCAATCGAGTTTCTGTGGTCTCTTCGTCAGTTACAGGACCGAAGCTGTTGGCGGCCAGCGGCGTTGCAATTGCCGACAAAAAGTCGAAAACGACCCGCGCGCTACTTTCGCTGGGTGCAAATACACTTCGGCAATCTAAGCCGATCATTGAGCGCCCCAAGGCGGCCCAAACGTCTGAGTCGGCGATGATGGATGATGATGGAGTCTTCCTTTGGCGATGTGGCTTGCCCTTCGGGAAAACACAATACGGCCACGATGCCCTCATTCTTGAATTCAAGAATGAGGAAAGTTTGGTCACTGGTCTTTTATTACTCAATTTCGTTTTTCCACAACTGGAAACAAGCTGGAAGCAAACAGCGCGATGGCAACGTCTACCTAAAGGGCTGCGTGCGATAGGCAACGGTGTCGGTCAGCAATTCGGTTTGGTGGCTTCGATTCGATATTTTGTTCTTTTTGCCTTGCTGCTTGCGATCGCTGTTTGGTTGTTTTCTGAGAATGAATTCAATATTGAAGCTAGCGGCGTGCATGAACCAGCTATCCAGAAAACAGTGTTTACAACGGGCGAGGGCTACGTTGAAAAGTTATTCGTCCGCGATGGTCAGGAAGTAGAAGTAGGACAAAAATTAGTTCAATTGCGATCGCCCCAGTTGCAACTCAAGATTGAGCAACTCCAAGGTGAGAAACGCTCGCTGGCCGAAGAAGAAAATAGCACGCGAGTTGCCTTAGGACAATTGACGTCAACAGTCGACGATTGGCAATTGCAGCAGGCGAAGCTGACGGCCAAAGTAGAGCTCTTGGTGCTAAAGCAAAAGAATACGCAAAGTCAGCTCGATATATTGAAGCAGCGCAAGTCCGAGCTGTTGCTGCATGCTCCAATTGCTGGGCAAGTTGTGGCCAAAGAGCTAGTGCAGCAGATGGAGGATAAGCCAGTTCGGCTCGGAGAGCCGATGCTCAAAATTGTTGCCCTGGAAGGGCCCTGGCAAATTCGCCTCAGGATTCAAGAGCGGGATCGATCATTTGTAGAACAGTTCTATCAGTTGCCATTGGATGGGCAGACCTCAATGCCCCTCGAGTTTGTTTTTGATAGTCGTAATTCGATCCGCCATCCCGCCGAATTGACGTGGATGGCCGAACAAGTCGAAAATCTTGATAGTATCGGATGTTTTGTTGAAGCTCACGCCAAAACAGATTTAGAGAGTCTGTCCAATCGAAATACAGGGGCTTCTGTTCACGCATTCTTCGCCTGCGGTGAGAAGCCAAACTGGTATCTTTGGTTCAGGCCTATCGTCGAATTATTGGAACGCAAACAATGGATTTCTACGGAGCAACATGATGATTTGCCAGAGTAAGAATTTACAAAGTGGCATAGCGATGCTTGGAATTGCTCTTCTAACTGTTTGCAGCGCGCGAGCCCAGACCGATTCTGAATTTCCCGAAGAGCATACGGAATCGGAAATCGTGATCATGAATAGTGTGCTGAAAACAATCGACTCTTCAGCGATTCCCGCGCAGGTTGAGAGTGTGATTGAGTCGCTTCGCGTACAGGAAGGGAGTCAAATCAAGAAGGGAACTTTGTTGGCTGAGCTAGATGATGCAGCTATCAAGGTCCAAATAGAGAACCTAAAGACACAACTGAAAATCGCCCGGTCCAAGGCGGAAAACGAAATTGATCTCCAGCTTGCCATTAAGGCACAACAAGTAGCCACTAATGAGTTCGAGCGGGCTCAAAATACTAACGCTCGAGTTCCGGATACATATCCTTTAAACGAAATTGATCGCCTGCGTTTGGTTGCCGATCAAGCTACGCTAGAAATTGAACGCGCAAGGCATCAATTGCGACTAGCAGTTTTGCAGGTCGCAGTTGCCGAAGGTGAATATCGTAAAGCATATGACCTTTTCGAAAGACATAGAATTCGTTCACCCGTTGATGGCGTCGTCGTGACTTTGGAAAAGAGAGTTGGCGAGTGGGTTCAGCCAGGTACCTCGCTGCTTTCCATAGTTCGGTTGGATAAGATGCGAGTTACAGGATTCATCCACATAGAACATGGTTCGCTTGACCTCGTAGGTCGAAAGGTTCGCGTCAAGCTCAAAGGTGATGCTGTTTTATCCGAGTTCGAGGGAAGGGTCAGCTTTGTGAATCCTGAAGTAAACACCATTGATTCGCGGGTGCAGGTGTACGTAGAAGTGGGGAACCGCGAAAACTTGCTGCGTCCAGGGCTTCCCGTAACTGCAGAGATTCTTGGTAAATAGCGGACTTTGCCCATGAATCCCACGATACGTCCTGACATCTTGTGGACCGAACACGACCACGGATGGGTCGCATATGATCCGCTCTCGGCGAGCTATTTCAGTTTTGAGCAACTAGACTATCAAGTAGCGCAGCTGCTGGACGGAACTCGATCCGCGTCAGAAATTGTCCTGCAGATTCAGGAGGAGATTGACCCGGCGAAGGATCGATATTGGCTGCAGCAATTTCTATTGCGTATGAAATCCTTTCAGATGCTGCGTCTTAGCGATCGCAGCTCAACAAGGGCTCTTGTCCAGCAAGGCAGGAAGCAGCGTCAGCAAACACTCGCTGGGTTCTTGGCGAGCCCCTTAGCGATACGCATCCCGCTCTGGAATCCCAGAAAGGCGTTGGATCGGTTCGGATGGCTTGCTCGGATTGCATTTCATCGTTTTGCAGCTTGCTTCGCATTGGCATGCTGCTTGCTTGCCCTTTTCCTGGTAGCACGTCAAATCATCGTTGGCGGCTTGGGTTTTGTGCCAGACATAGCCGCGATGACTGGGCAGAAGTGGCTCGTGCTAATCAGTGCATATCTCTTGGCTAAATCACTGCACGAGCTTGGTCATGGCTTGGCCTGTGTGCATCGCAAAGTGGACTGTAACGAAGTCGGAATTCTGTTTTTATGCTTCGCTCCCTGTTTCTATTGCGATACGACCGATTCCTGGCGTTTGCGATCGAAATGGCATCGAGCTCAAATCGCGTTTGCGGGAATTTATGTCGAGCTGATTCTTGCTTCGGCGGCGGCTTTCGTTTGGCTTGCGACACGCGATGGAATTACGCACGAGGTCGCTGCAGCCATGATGGTCGTCTGCTCACTTGGAACGCTTTTGGTGAACGCGAATCCTCTTCTGAAATACGACGGATACTACGTGCTTTCGGATCTGTGGGGTATGCCGAATCTTTCGGAGCTCTCTCGTGAAGCGGTGAGTCAGTTTTGGGGGCGATTTCTAATTGGTCGCAAGTATCAGAAGAATACGCAGTTTCGTCGGAAGTCAGACTATCCTTTGCTTGTGTGCTACGGAATTGCCGCCGGACTGTATCGTGTATTCATTCTGGTTTTGATTCTCTGGATTGTTTGGTTGACGCTAGAACCAAGGGGATTGGGCGTCTGCGCATTGTTGCTTGTGACCGTCGTGTCCGGGAGTTATTTCATGATGCATTTCCGTTCGCTGTGGCGCGCCGCGAAATCAATTGGGCCTTCTTTCCGGTGGACTCGAGTCGTTTTGGCATCGGCTAGTATCACCGCAGTGATCTGGCTGTGCGTTACTTGGCCATTGCCGTATAGCGTTGAGATGCGTGCTTCAACGGATTTTGCAGATCGAAGTGCTGTCTATGCCGCCGCAGACGGTGTGCTTCGAGATGTCTCGACTAAAGCCAACAGCTACGAAACTGATCAGGTTTTATTTCGGCTGGAATCGCAAGACCTGGAGGATCGGCTTAGAACACTTGAGCACGAAATTGCCGTTCTCAACAGTGATGTTGAGCTCTTAGAACGACGGTCTGTGGTCGATAAAACGGCCAGCTTTTTACTTCCGACAAAACGCCAGCTGCTTGATGATTTTACGGAGCAAAAGAATTTGCTCGTGGATGAATTGGCATCGCTTGCTGTGAAGGCACCGGCGCCCGGTAGGTTTATTCCGACATTGTTTCAACGCGATGCGATCGGAAGAAGTGTATACGAGAATGAAACTTTTCGTGAGCAGCTGGTGCAGGTGAGTCAAACAGGTTTGTACGTGACACGTGGCGACTTGCTTGGCCAATTCATAACGAATGAATCACAGGTGCTTTGCTTAGCGCTGGCTGACGGCGAGCAGGTACGGTTGCTTGAGCCTGGTATGGAAGTGGGGGTTCGATGGGATAGTAGAACGTCAACTCCGACTCACGGAACCATTCTACAAATCGCCGATGAGCCGTTAACTCGATTCATATCTTCGTTGGTTGGCGACCCGAAGGTCGCTTCAGTACGGACGGAACAAGGGGAATACGTGCCTGAAAGACCGCATTACGAAGTCAAGATAGTCGTTCGAGAAATTTATGCGGGAAATGCGATGTGGAAGGCACCTGCCACCGTACATGTTCGTGTTAATCCCAAGTCAATCGTTGAGCACCTTCATGATTGGTGGGATAGAAATTTCAGGACTTGGTAACAAACGCAGTTGTTCAGACTTTAAGCAAAAACTATCGAACAATATCACGCATCATTAATTTCAGTCTGGCGGATTGCTCGAACTCATAAAGCACGAGGTCGACATCCGACCGAAGCTTTCGGCGTAGCTCGGAGTCCTGAGAAGAAAGCTCGGAGTCCATTGTCGTTGGCCGCGGGCACTGGACGCAAATATCTGAAATGATGTTGGGGTCCAAGCCACTTCGTGTTCCGAGCAACATTAAGGCATCTTGACCAATAAGGCTTTCCGCCAACATGTAGAAATCTCGCGAACAACTGTTCATCACCGAACAAACTGATGGTGATTGTTGGGTTACGACGCCTTCACTATTGAGCCCATCGAGCAGCTCCTTATCAAATCTCCGGAGATGCTCCGTATAAACGATTGCGGTGAGTGCGAATATCGGCTCCAGTCGCTTGAGGATTACCGAGATGGAGTGGTCTTCCTCCGCGCCCTTTCTTTGCAAGTAGAGGCCTGGGTAATCGGTTGGAGCAAATTCTAGTTCTGACCACCAGGCGGTCTCACTCAAGGATTCGACGGGACTGACAACGTGTTGGTCGTTGACTCGACTGGTTGATTCGTCGTCTAGGATATGCGGATCAGGTACAGCAATTTGCTCTTTGGGGGGGGCGTTGTTGATGGCCGAATCCGAAACATCCGTCTTGGAAGAGGCGCTGAACGAAACGTCTTTTGCATGCGGGTTTTCGTGATCTTGGATCACAGAAACTTCAAAGACCGTTTCACCAGCCTTGATCAGGTCGCCATTGCAAAGTTCGATGGACGAGACTTTTGAGTTATTGACAAAAGTACCGTTGGCGCTTCCCACGTCACGAATCCGAAAGCTGCTCTCGTTGCCTTCCAGGATTAGGTGGTGTCGCGACATATGCCGGTCGGAGGGTACAGAAAAATCTGCAGTTGATATCCGACCAATTTCTAATTTTTCACGCGCGCGAATCCAGAATCTCCTGCCTCGCGCTGGGCCAGCCGTCACGTCAAGAACACAGATCATCGACCAATACCAGTGGAACCGGAATACCTAGGATGTAGGGAAAGATCGGAGAGCAAAATGCTACATCCTCAAGGAATAAGTCTAAAAAGGGGAGCTTCTACAAGCTAGACGATGAGCTGCTATATGTTTCCATGGTAATTCCTGCATTCGGACAAACCGGTAATCCAATCCTTTTTCTTATTAATTCTAAGACAATTCGGATGTTCGGACCCTGTGCATTTGACTCCCCTGGTCTGCCAAATAGTTTTGTATATGGCACAAAGCGATTAGACTGCTGAGTATCTACCATCCCCCTGAAATGTGGGCTCAAAGTCTACCTGGGAAAGCCTAGGCCCCCATGAAACCAATCCATCTCCTGCGGCGATTTCTCCGTAACACGCATGCCTTCCTCAGTCGTTTGCGGCCGTTTCAAAAGTCGGAGCGATCGGAAGAAGTAGGAGAGCTGCGCGCAAAGAATGTACCTGGGATACGGAAGCTAGAACCACGTCGCGTTCTTTCGGTTAACGCAGCCTTTGCGGCGGGGGTTCTTGATGTCGTGATTACCGACGATGGCGGTAGTACCGATGCCGCTTTACTGGTCGATACCGACGATACCTTTTTTGTCGATGCGGACGGTGATCACACTTATGACGATGGTTCCAGCGGCGGGGCGGCTGAGCTTCGAGGCTTGATTTCAGAGCTAACTCGGGTGCAAATTACTGGCGATGAAGGGGATGGAAACTTTATATGGGAAGGAGATTTTCTTGCCGCCTCAATGGTTGGTAATGCGGTAGAGGTCGTTGACGTTTCCACAATCGAGCTGAATCCCGTGTTAAAGGTGGAAGGCGACGTCGAGTTGTCCGCAGTGAGTTCGATTCGGTTGGGTGGTAACTTGAGCGTCGACGGTAATCTCGATGCGGCGGTTAGCGAAGGTTCGATCACGAACTCTGCAGCTGGCGCGTTGTTTGTTGGCGGGATTTTTCAAGCCGATGCGCAGAGTATTGATTTAGGCAGTGGTCGGTCCGATCACCTCGAATTACGTGGTGTGAACGTTAGTGCATCAGAAAACGTCGTTTTAGATACCGATAACGGGGCAGACAGTCAATTGGTCTTTTTCGGTATAAACGATGCGACAGGCTGGACGATTCATTCCGACGGCGAAATTATAATTGATGGTCAAATAAACGCTGACGGCGATGTGAGTATGCTCGCCTCGGATATTCTGATGGAAGAATCGGCGAATATCCAAACGGGCAACGGAACGATAACGCTTGAAGCAGATGGTAAGGTTGGCCGCGTAGTCCTCGCGCAAGTCGAGAGCAATTCTGAACTACTAGCGATCGACATTCATGCGAATGGAGATATCAGTGATGCTTTCGGCGGCTCCGCTGGTTTGTCCACTCCCAATATCCTGGCTGCCAACGGGCAGGCCAATCTAGTTACTAGCCAGGGTAGTATTGGTAGCTCAGAAGCTGCTCTGATTCTTCAGACCGCACAGTTGTCATTTACTTCCGGTCAAGATAGCTTTTTTGAAGATGTAGAAGGTGGTCTCGAATTAGTCGGCGACTTGTCCGCGGGGGGGGAACTGACATTTCACATCCATAGTCCCTTGGTCATCTCAAGCAACATAGTGCTATTCGGTTCGGCGACTTTTACCGCTAGCGGTAGTGGGCTTGCGGGTGATTCGATCACCATCAACAACAATGCTGTCGTCAGCCTTAACTCTGCTACCGCATCCACGCTTACTTTCAATGCCGGTGATGATATCGTTTTCGATACGGGGAGAATCGAAACATCGGGTGCGAATCATACAGTTGTATTGAACTCTGACACCGAAGGGGCCGGCGTTGCGGATGGAGACCGTGGTTCAATTCTTGCGAATGGTCCTGGGGTGGCGGTTGCCACAGATACGCTGAACGCTACGGCAGCCGAGGGAATTGAACTCGATATCAACGTCAACTTGGTCAACGCCGCGTCAACAGTAGCTGGCAATATTATCCTTCGCGAGATTGACGATGTTCAATTGCAAAATATTGTTACGAACGATGGGGATGTCGAACTCACCATTGGCGGCGCGTTCTTTGCGGTAATGATAAACGCCCAAGGTACTGGAAGTGTCGATATTTTTTCCGGTGGCGCGGGGATGGTGTTTGGCGTCATAGGGTCAGTCCAAGCTGCAAATGACGTAGACATTGAGATCGCTTCGGGTGATGCGATTCTCGCGTCGGTTGTCGCACTATCGGGCTCCGTAGATGTTCTGGCGAGCGACGGCGATATCCTAACCGGAATAATACGTAGTGGTACAGATACCACTGCTATAGCGACGCTTGGCTCCATCTTGGATATTGGAGACGATTCCTTCGTCGATGTGAGGGCCTTGGGAGATCTCCGCCTCGAAGCAGCCGGCAGCATCAATAGTGGCAACGCGAATCAGTTTTTCGAAATAGATGTGGATGGGACTGTTTCAGTGGAAAGCACCGGAGCGGGAGATGTCTGGCTTCATTCTCTCGACTCAGTAGTTCTGCAAACAGTTGCAACAAACGACGGGGCAATTCGCGTTCTTGCCGATGGTACTATTCAAGCTATCGAAGTAGATGCTTCTAACACTAATTCGCTATCAAATCTTATCGAATTAACGTCCACCTCTGGCGATGTCGAAGTCGCGAGCGTACTTGCATCTTCCGATGCCGATGTCTCGATTTTCGCGATGGGAAGTATCCTGGATCTGGATGGAGTCGTGGACGATCTGGATGTTGCGGGAAATAGCCTTGCGCTGACTGCCATGGGAGGCTCGATCGGGACGCTGACCGGTACTGTATTCAAGCCAACGTTGGATGCGATTGAAATTCTTTCGCAAACCGGAACCAGCCCTGGTGGATTCACAGCAACCGCTATTGGCTCCGTGGTCGTGCATGGGAATGTTTCCGGCGGTCTGAATGTTACCAGCCCGCTATTCTATTTTTCGTCGGATGATGATATCGATGCTTCCGGGCTAATATTTAGTGGCTCAGATCTTAGCTTAATTGCCGATGCCGACGGCGATGCAAGTGGTACATTGACACTTCCGTCCGCACTGGCGGTTACCAACGATTTGCGTTTAGAAGGAGCAAATGTCTTCAACGGCGGGGTGCTAGACCTAAGTGCTGGTCGATTGTTATTCAATTCGGGCAGCGCTGCCAATTTGCGCGTTTCAGCGTCTGGAGGCGTAGATCTTTCTGCTGGCGGAGACTTGTCTGTTTCTTCTGCCGACCCCAATCTCTCTGTGGTCGATTTTGACTGCGACAATGTTGCTTTGCAGTCTACCAATTCAACGGGCAGCATTTCGCTTGCGGTAAATGGTAGTATCTTCGTGCACGATGATGTTATTGTTGGCAACGATGCGTTGGCGAGCAGTAGCGGTAGTCTGGCACTTCAGACTTTGGCCGGCAGCGGCGGCGATATTTTTGTTCACGATGCCGTGCTTGTCGACGATGGGAATCTTGAAATCGATGCCGACGGGTCGGTTTTCATCCAATCTGCTGCAGTTGCGCATGCAGATGATGGCTCGGGGGCGGATGATAATCCAGGTTTATTTTCGAGTCGCGGCAACATCGGAATCTCTACTCTGACGGGACATTTTTTCCAACAGGATGGCTTGGTAGTCATTGCAGGTCGCGACACCAGTTCGAATTATGATCCTGGTACCAACGGCAATGCTTCCCCCTCGACTCTCCTGCTGAATCCAGCGCCTTTGCTTGCTGGACAAGCACAATTGTCTGTTAGCGCCGAAGCCAATGTCACGTTGGCCTCCTTGCAATCGGCTGCCATTAACGATGCCATTTCCGTTACTAGTCGATCGGGCGGAATTCGCGATGGCGGTGATGCGGACTTGGATCTCGTTGCGAACTTCGACAATGCGAACTCTACTTTGCTGGCAGAAAGTGGTATCGGCGATTCAAACGCCCTTGAGTTATCGCTCCACTCGCTTTCAGCTACCAACAGTGGTTCGACCGGATCCATCTTTCTCGATGAAGTGGCGCCGGGCGGTGATCTGATTCTAGGTGTTGTTCATAATGATGCCGCGAGCGGGGATGTCGTAGTCAATGTAGCGGCTGGTTCGCTAACACTCATCACGAGTCTCGATGCTTCTGGCGGACATGTTTCGCTAGTCGCCGCAAACGATATTTATATCGACGGATCGATTTCAATTAGCGGCACAGGAACTCTTTGCATTGTGGCCAACAATGCTGTTGATCTTGATGCGCCCACAGGCGTAGATGGCATCAACATAACCGGATCTATTGCCAGTAGTTCTGGGGACGTCTTATTGGACTCGGCCAAGGATCTTAGCATTGTTGGGACGATCACGACCGGCTCCGGCGATATCGCCCTCGATTCTGATGCTGACACATTGGTCGATGGAACGGTAGCTGGTGGAGCTGGAGTTCTCGTACTCGCGGGAAATGATCTAGTGATGGCGGCTAGCAGTAACGTTAGCGCGACTGGCAATCTTGTACTCGATATCGATGGTCAAGCGCAGGTAGCTTCGCTGTCAGGTGCAAGTGTTGGCGCGACGATAGCTGGGGACCTCTCAGATCAGAACGGCAGCGGGTTGAATTTTTCCGCCTCCAATTTATGGCTCGATGTTTCTGGAGCAGTTGGTGCTAGCGCGGTTGGTAACGGCTTGCCCGATTCGAATTTGAATGCGATCGATATTGCAGTTGATACCATTGCTCTACAAGCACTCGCGTCTGTTTATCTGAGACAAACTACGGGCAGCCTCAATGTTGGTGCCGTTGGGCCGGCAAATGTTTCTGCGCAAGTAAGCCATATTGCCACAGACGGCTCCTCAAGTACCGTTTCGCGTTCGTTAACCAGCAGCGGCGGAAGCGATGTTTCGACGAACGCGAACCAGGCAGTGAAGCTGGTTGTGGATAGCGGAGACTTGATACTCAATGATGGCGACTCGGATGGCCAAGCAATTGACGTCAGTGGTGATGCAGATATTTTGCTGCGAGCTTCAGGTGACATCGCGACGAATGCTTCAGTCACGAGTGGCACTGGGAATGTGACGGTCGAAGCAGGTGATGATATCGATCTGAATTCGGCTCTTAGTACTGGTGGCAGTGGAACGGTTTACTTGCTGGCTGGGAACGCAGCGGCGGATGCCTTTGATGGGATCAGCATCGATGCACCTGTAATGACTGCCGCAGGTGATATTCTGGCTCAATCTGCTGGTGATATTCTGACGACGGCGAATGTGACTTCGACAGGTGGCGATATAGGGTTGGTGGCCGATCACGAAGTGACGCAGAACTCGAACATTCAGACTGGCGACGATGTTCTGGTGAGTGCGGGTGGAGATTACGTAGCTGCATCTGGGAATTCTACTACCGCCAATAATATCCTAGCTACGGTGACGGGCGACATTCGGCTGGGATTACTCAATGCGACGGATGTATCGCTGGATGCTGGCGGTGATATTCTCGATAACAACGGGTTGGACACTGCCAACGTACAGGCAACTTCTCTGCGAATGGTCGCTGGAGGATTGATTGGAGGAGCGGATGCCGCCAATGGAACGCCGGATTCAAACGCCGACGCGATAGATCTTGAAGTATCTACCCTGGCCGCGCAAGCCGCGAACGGTATCTACGTTCAAGAACTTTCTGCTGGCGGCGATTTAACGATTGATCACGTCGACGCTTTGACGGTGACGGTCGATGTGAATCGAGTTCGCTTCAATAGCACGACTACAAACGTCCTGTCCACGGAAACGTTGGCCGCCTTGGATGACTTGACGACGACTGCCGATGGGTCAATCAAGGTGAATGTTGCTGGTGGCAGTCTGGCAGTCAACGATGGGATGAACTCAGACGGCGTCGGAGTTTCAGCGGACGGAACGGGCGACATCCTACTTCGAGCTTCCGTTGACATCGCGACGAATGCGTCAGTCACGAGTGGCACTGGGAATGTTACTGTCGAAGTTGGCGATGACATTGATCTGAATGCAGCGCTTAGTACTGGTGGCAATGGAACGGTTTACTTGCTGGCTGGGAACGCAGCGGCGGATGCTTTCGACGGGATCAGTATCGATGCGGCCTTGATGACGGCTTCAGGCGATATTCTGGTTCAATCTGCTGCCGACATTCTGACGACGGCTGATGTGACATCCACAGGTGGCGATATTGGGCTGGTGGCCGATAACGATGTGACGCAGAACTCGAACGTTCAAACGGGCGGCGATGTTCTGGTTAGTGCGGGTGGAGATTACGTAGCTGCGTCGGGGAATTCTACGACAGCTAGCAACATCCTAGCGTCGGTTTCGGGCGACATTCGGCTGGGATTACTCAATGCGACTGATGTATCGCTGGATGCTGGCGGTGATATTCTCGATAACAACGGGTTGGACACTGCCAACGTACAGGCAACTTCTCTGCGAATGGTCGCTGGAGGATTGATTGGAGGAGCGGATGCCGC
>JBCCEO010000037.1:0-20806 GCA_039030255.1 Planctomycetota bacterium
GCGGCGGAGGCGGTGGCGCCACTGGCTATACAGGAGGCGGTTTTAGCGGCGGACTCATCAGCGCTGCAGTTGTTGCCGCCGCCTTGGCCGATGACGATGACGGCTTTAACCAGAACGCGGCCAGCATCGTAACGCCCTAGGTCGGTTGCCGACAAACGGGTAAGAACCCGTCAAAGTAAAGCTCGAAAAGCCGCAAGCATTCTTGCGGCTTCTTTCGTTGAAGCTCTGCTAGCTTACCAACGGTCATCATATCTCCGACACTAAATTCACCCTCTCGGCACGGCTCACTCTCAGCTCCCTCTCGCTCCGATTTCGGCCAGTTCTTGCCTGCCAAGGCAACTTCTAAATTAAGGACTTGGCAATTCTTTAAAATGAACTGTCCTCCGCGAGTGTGGCCGATGCTTCCGACCCAGCACAATGCGCGATCGGTGATGGATGTAGGGGCTGGAAAGCAGGCGGATTTGCCAATGGGGGTTAGGAGAAGTCCCGTCCGACAGTTGTCGAGGATCGAATCCTCGGGTATCTTCGATCCCCCAAAACTCCTTTTTTAGTAATGATGAGAATATGGATTCGCAAGTAACCGAGGCCGCTTCGGCGGCCCGCGAAAAGCTAGACGCGCATACCTACGAAACTGTCCAGTGGCACTTTCATGAGAGCACGGGTTCGCCGTTTTGGCTTGAGAAGAAAGCGGGACTCAATTTTGACCCGTTGACTGAGGTCAAGTGCTTCGACGATTTGAAGAAATTTCCGCTGTTCGAAGACGATTGGTTGCGTGGCGGTCCCGTCCGGCGCTGGGTGCCAAAGGGACTTGACGGGAAGCCTACCTACGTCTTTGAGACTGGGGGAACAACGGGTGTACCGAAGAGTCGAGTGGTTATCGATGATTTCCGTATCGACTATGAGATGTTCAGTGAGACATTGCCGGATGAGTACTTTCCGCGTGGAGCCAATTGGCTAATGCTTGGCCCATCTGGACCTCGTCGCCTACGACTGGCTGTAGAGCATCTTTGCCAGTTCCGTGGCGGTATTTCGTTTTGTATTGACTTGGACCCTCGTTGGGTCGTGAAGTTGATCAAGAAAGGCTGGATGGACCACTTGGAAGATTACAAGAAGCATTGTATCGACCAAGCAATCACCATTCTTACTGCCGACCACGACATTAAGTGCATGTTTACGACCCCTAAGTTGCTCGAATCCTTGGCGTACGGGTTGGCCGAACGGGACATGAGCATTCAGGATGTAGGCATCACTGGGATCTTTTCTGGCGGAACAGAGTTCACACCTCAATGGACACGCTTTTGCGTCGAAGAATTGCTGGGTGGACCTACTGAAGACAGTGGAGTCTATATGACGCCCACATATGGGAACACTTTGATGGGCTTGGCTTGCAGTCGCCCAGTCACTGAGGCGGAAGACTACAAGATTGCTTACTACGCCCCGCAACCTCGGGCGGTTGTCGAAGTCGTCGATTTTGAGGATCACACGCAGGTCGTACCTTATGCCGAAACTGGGCGTGTCAAACTCTACACGATGACCATGGAGTTTTTCGTACCTGGATTCCTTGAGCGGGACGAAGGCGAACGCGAAGAACCCTACGAGTCCTATCCATGGGACGGAGTCAGCGGGGTACGTCCTTACCACGCAATTGCTTCCGCCACTACGGTCGGCGTCTACTAGTCTTAACATTGCGGCCGGATGGCTGAAAATCGCCGGTCGCTCGTAAACATCCTTTTGCAACAAACTGTCGGAGATTCATCGTGCTGAACATTCCCGCAATTCGCTGGGGCAAGCCCTACACCTCAATGGAAAAAATTGAGGTTACGCACTTTTTGAGCGGAGATCCGATTGCAAACATTTCCAAAGTCAACGGTGGAATGTTGCAGTTGGATATGAAGAAGGCTGCCAAAGCAAGAGCAGCACTGCGACAGATTCCTTCTGATGATCTACTTGCAATGTGTGAGAAGGCTGCGGAGTTATTTGAGACGGCCGAGCTACCCATGGGTGACGGGACGCAAACCGTCGACGATTTCATTTTGCAACAATCCGCCAGCACAGGATTGCCTGAGCACATGTGCCGCGGCAACATGAAGAAAAACTCTTTCGTGCTTGCCAACATGCGACAGATCCTGGACGCGCTAACACGCGGACTAGATCTAGACATCCTATGCCGTGGGCACGGTGAAGAAGGTCGTGGAGTAACGGTCAGCTACCAGGTGCAATCACCTGTTCTTGGTGCGGTATTGCCCAATAACTCGCCAGGTGTTCATACACTGTGGCTACCAGCGATTCCTCTGCAAATTGGCCTGCTCTTGAAGCCTGGCAGTCAAGAGCCTTGGACTCCTTACCGTATGGTTTCAGCCTTCATCGAAGCTGGCGTGCCCGCCGAAGCATTTGCACTTTACCCTGGCGACCACGACGTTGGCTCGACTTTGATGACGCGTTGCCAACGCTCGATGATTTTCGGAAGTGCTCAAACGGTCGAGCAGTACGCGGGAAATCCCCGGGTGCAACCGCATGGCCCGGGCTTCTCGAAAATTCTATTCGGAGATGATATTGTCGATCGCTGGGAAGACTACCTTGACATGATGGTAGAAAGCGTCTTTTCCAACAGCGGTAGAAGTTGCATCAATTGTTCAGGAATCTGGGCGTCGCGACACACAGAGAAAATTGCTGCCGCGTTGGCTGAGCGTTTGGGGCCTGTCGACGTGCTGCCACCGGAAGATCCCGACGCGGGCTTAGCCGCCTTCACCAACGCAAAAATGGCAACCGGTACTTGGGCAATGGTTGAACAGGACTTGCAAGAATCTGGAGTTACCGACATGACCAAGGATCATGGCGATCGATTGGTTGAAAAGGAACGCTGCGCGTACCTACGTCCGGCGATCGTGCATGCCGACAGCCCGGATCGTGCCGTCGCATCGAAGGAGTACATGTTCCCGTTTGTCAGCGTCGTGCAATGCCCACAAAAAGACATGGTCAAGAAAATCGGACCTACCTTGGTAGGGACGGCAATTACGGCAGATGACGCATTTGTTTTAGACTTGACCGAAAGTACGTCGATTGATCGGCTCAATATTGGTCCTATGCCGACCAATCGATTGAACTGGTTGCAACCGCACGAAGGAAACTTGACTGAGTTTCTGTTCCGCTCGCGAGCTTATCAAATCGCCGAGTTGCCATCCAGCGTTGTTGCCTAGCATTGCATTGAATTCATCATCGCAGCCAATGATGCTTGATGAGCAGATCTAAGATCCCTTGCACGCCCGAACAAAAACGGGCGCTGGGTAGTTTTCGCGCGGGCAATCCGCCTGGTCACCGAACGACCGAATTCGACTTTGTGGTTGTTGGTGCGGGTTCAAGTGGTTGTATCGTTGCCAACCGACTTAGCCAAAATCATCAGGTGCTCCTAATAGAAGCTGGCAGCGAGACGGTTCAATCGCCTCTCGTATCCAGTTTTCTGCAATGCCGGGCACTCCAAAAGACCGAGTGGGATTGGCAATTCAATATAACGCCGCAAGAGCATTTGGACAGTCGCAGAATTGCATGGCCAAGAGGTCGTGGCTTGGGCGGAAGCAGTATTCTCAACTATATGGTTTATAACCGCGGCGCGGCGCAGATTTACGACGCGTGGGCCGAGGAACTGGCGTCTGGGTCCTGGAGCTACGAAGAGCTGCTTCCATTATTCAAACGCTCGGAGTGTAACTCGGAGTTTGGCGAGCCTTACCATGGTTTGACTGGCGAAATGCACGTGGGACCATGCCCCGTCAAATCGCCATATCGCGAGCTGTTCCTAGAGGGTGCCACAGTGCTTGGGTTCAAGGCAGACGAAATGCACGACTTCAATGGTTTGCAGCAACACGATGTCGCTGGTTTCTACCAACACACGGTGCGAGATGGCGGGCGTTGCAGTGCTGCCGATGCTTTCATCCGTTCGAGCGAGCTAAAGAACTTGCAGATCTCTTGCTCCAGTCTGGCATATCGAATCAACCTGGAAGAGCTACAGGCTACTTCCGTCGAATTTGTGGAGGCAGATGGCACTCTGGTCCAGGCCAGAGCGCGCAAAGAAATTGTGGTTTGTGCTGGTGCGATCGATACGCCGAAACTCTTGATGCTATCGGGAATTGGTCCTGCCGAGTCCTTGCAGCGATTTGACATCCCCGTCAAGGTTGCGAATGAATGGGTCGGAAAAAATCTGTCGGATCATCCCGTCGTCCAGCTTGTCCATCCGGCCAAGGCACAGGTCCCGGCTGGTGATATTCCGCTCGGTGGCCTGTTCTTGCATTCAGAGAGGAATAAGCAACAAACGGCGTTGCCTCCAGCCGATCTGCAGTTGCATCCTTACTTGTTCCCAAGTCGCGAAGCTGCGATGGTTTGCCTCGGTGTAACGCTAGTCGGCCCAGAGAGTCGCGGGCGAATCGAGTTGGCATCGAGTGATGTATTGGACAAACCATGGATCCAACCCAATTACTTGTCAGATCCAAGAGATATGGAAAAACTTCACAGCGGAGTCAGAGTCGCCTTGGAGCTGGCCGGCACCGAACCGTTTCAACGGTTGATCGAAGGTCCGGTGATGCAATTCGAATCGACGACTGAGGACGTAGCTATTCAGGCTGGAATCCGAAAAACGCTTTCGACCATATTCCACCCAATGGGAACTTGTCGCATGGGTCAGGAAAACAATTCGGTCGTCGATCGTGAACTACAAGTCCACGGTGTGAAAGGGCTGCGCGTTGCGGACGCCTCGGTATTCCCCCGGCCGGTCAACGCGAATACCCAAGCGGCTTGCATGCTGGTTGGCGAGAAGGCGGCTGCGTTGATACACTGAATTGTTTCAGTGGCTTGTTTGGTTCTGTAGTCAAGCGATGCGTCACGATTTTCCGTGACGGCACATCGCCCTACCAAGTGTCGCCCTTGCGACCAAAATGCTCCTTGAACCAAGGCTCCCGAGGCTAATCGAATAGCGCTCGTGCAAACGAGAAGAGTCCAGCGATGAACAGGATCGGTGGGTAGAAAAAGATATATCCAACCGCAAGGCCACCGACAAACCAGACAACAGCTCCGAGCATCATTAGGATTCCAGTAATCGCTCCTGCATCCCACATGCTTCCTTCTTCGGGTTCCTGCTGTGCGGCGTAGGATTCTTGTCGAACGATATCCTCCTCAGCTTGTGCTAGGTAGCGATTTGCCGATGCTTTCTTGCTGGATGTTGCTGAGTTGGAGTACGGGGAAGCTCCGCCGCCCCCACCGCCAGAACCAGCATAAAAATCTTGCTGCAGTGCGCTCGCCGGAGCGTTATCGGCCGGCGGAAGGGCACCAAGCCAATCATCTTGCTGATTCGAGAAATCGCTCGAAAGATCTGGCATGCCACCGGCCGCATAGGGGTCCGATGTTCCGAAGGGATCTGGCGCAGCAGCCGGAGCAGGAGCTGCAGTGGGCCCGCCTGGAACTTGTAGCGTCGCCTGGCAACCTGGGCAACGAACGGTTTTACCGGCAGCACTAGCTGGAGTTTTCATCACCTTGCCACAGGTGCATTGAATTTGTATGTAGTCCTTTGCCGGAGCCGGAGAAGGCGGCGTAGCCGAAGGCGCGGCGGACGCTGGTGCCTGCGATTTCTTAGCGCTGAATGGTACTTGCAATTGCTGCCCACAAGGACACTTTACTTGCTTGCCCGCGTGCTTTTCATCAGCTTTCAAGGTCTTGTTGCAAGATGGGCATCGAAATTGTGGCATGGGTTCCTCATTCCTTAACGCTAGTCAACGTAGTGGATTTCTAAGCCGCCAAAAGGATGGTTCTAGCCTGTATCGGTCAAGATTGCAATGCAAGGAGTAAAACTCTCATTCGTGCAAACATGCTCGAATCGGCTCGACAAAGTAGGGCGTCTTTAGGTCGAGACTAGTCTAAACCATTGCAAGTTCCCTCGGATTTCAAATCCTGTAAAGTTTCTTTCTACGCGGGGGGCAGATTGTAGGGCTTCCGAGTTGCAAGATTCAGTGGTGCGAATTGATCTTTCGGGTCCTCCGAAGCATTCCTGGCAAAGGTGCTTGGGACGAGAAAGCTTACTGCGGAAATAACCGTAATGTTGGGGGGGCTAAACGGAAAGAAATCGGGTCTTCCTTTTGGTGGTCTACGTGCTTGCTTTCTAGATCTACATCTTCGAGCTCTCGCAACGCTCGTGAGTTTCCCAAGAGTCCCACTAGCTAGGGAACTTAACGTGCTCCTGAACGTCCAAGGCTCGACATGTCATTCCGTACCACTGCGTAGAAGATGCAGGGCGAGGGAGAACAAAAGCAAGACAAGACCAATTATAACGGGGCCACTTGGGATATTTAGGTAACGCACCCCCCGGTGGAATTTGCAACCAAAAGGGCCCCAACTATAATCGACCCCGTCTAACTTGGGGTCGAAAAGCTTGTCAAACGCACTGTTTCGACCTTGAAATCGCTCTCCACGTGGTGATTTTTCGCAATCGCGATGTGCGGCGTTCGTACAACGTCAACACCCTTCTGTGGGGTGGTTTAGTGAAGCTCACCTGAAAAAGCTAAGGGCTGGTTAATGGCCAACCGAAAGTCTCATTCGGCATACTCATCCTCAAACTCAACTGACAACAACGCTTCGAAACAGGCGGCGCAGCGACGATTGCGCGGTTTGCTTCTGGAGTCACTGGAAGAACGGCGTTTGCTAGCCGTGGGTCCACAGTTGATCGGCATCCAACCGAACAATAGCGACCTCTTGGTCGACCAAGCGGTTCGGAATCAATCGCCACGAGAACTCACCTTTCGCTTTGATGACGACCAAGTCATTGATTCGAACACGTTAGATGGAATCCGTCTAACGCGATCTGGCGGTGACGGAACCTTTGGCTTGCCAACAGCCACCAGTGACATTGGAACGGGGGGCAAAGTCGAGTTGCAGCTCACCAGCTCCGACAACGATGTCCTGCTGACGGTCGACGTTGCCGGTGTAGACCTCGGAGATGGCGCTGCACCAACATTTGCCGTTGCAGGGGATCGCGTCACGATCGTCCTAAACACCAATACCAACACGCCGACTACGGCCCAAGGATTGGTGGATGCGATTGGTAATGCGTCTGAATTGGAAGGCGTTTTGACCGCCCGCATCAATGGCGGTTTCCCCGATACTCCACTCAATGCCGGTAGTGGACTGTCAGTCCAGCTTTCGGAAACTGGAGATCAGTTCGTTACGCCTGGATTTGCCGTTGTTGGTCAAGCCCCCAACGAAAACGAAGTCACACTACGATTTGGGGAAGCCCTTCCGAATGATCTGTACCGAATTGAAGTCTTCGGGTTCGATGATCCAATCCAAGGCATCACCGGATTGCGCAACACAGTTGGCGAGATTTTTCATCCCACCAACTCCAATACAAGAAAAGACACTGTAGATTTTCACTTGGACCTGGGACCCCAGGTAACATCTGTCGTTCCCCAGCCCGTCGTTCGTGGCACAAGTGGGTTGGAGCAGCAGCGAGACAGGGTTGTCGTTTATTTCGACAGCGACAAGATGCTGGTCGAGAACGATGCCGGCGGAAACCCGACCGCTCGCTCGGTCGAGAATCCTGAGTTCTATCAGCTCATTTTCACACATGACACGGTTCGCAACACGGACGACAATGCCGATAACGGCCGTTTCCGCTTCAATCCTACAGAGGTGATTTACAACGCGGTTACTAACTCGGCCACGCTTCGTTTCGAGCGAGACATTCACGATCTTCCTACCGGTGATGTCGGAGATCGTACTTTCCGTTTACGAATCGGTACTCGTGAGAGTGCTCCGATTGCCCCGGATGTGAGCTTTGCATCCGCAACCACAATTTCTGATTTCAACACCGGTGGCGCGGCGCGTTTCCGCTTTACTGCGAAGGAGTTGGGTGAGGACAGCAATGGCTTAGAAATTGCCGTCACGAACTCGGGCAATGGAGTCATCGATATTACAGCCAATGGTGACACGATCAATGTCGACTTGGGCAGCGATACGGTAACTGCTGGAGAGTTGCTAACGGCTTTGCAAACTGCCTCTGCATCAACCAGTCGGGTTGCCATCCAACTGGAGCCTGGTAGTGACGAAAACGTCGTTCTGAACGCGCCAATCAATTACTCGCCAATCCAGGTCGTTGGACTTGGCAGCTCCTTTGACACTGCTGGTGACCTGGGCGTAATCGGATCAGATGTAGTAGACCAAACAAGCTTGATTCTTACATCTGATATCGATGCCGTTCCATTTGCGGCAGATCTAGTCGGTGCTAATGACGATCCTGGTCACCGCCTGCTGCCATCAACCGGCAGTTTTGCTGAGCACCTCAATGAGCGATTTGGTGCAGACAGCGTCGATGGCATCACCACCATTTCCTACAATTTCCAAACGATTTACGAACGTGACAGCGGTGGAAATCCTTTAACAAACGCTATCACCGAAAAGCAAAAAGATCGTGCGAGGGAAGCCCTTGAAATCTGGTCAAATCATCTGGGGATTCAGTTTGTAGAAACTCCGTCTGAAGGCATCACGATCGCTACTGGCGCTTTGTCTTCGGTCCCTCCTGGGCCGGGCGTTGTGGTTCAGAACAACATTTCGACCGCAGTCCGCATCGACCCAGACTTCGAAGATAGCTTGCTAGTCTTGGAAGCTGTTCGCCAGTGGGGAGACAACTACGGTGAAGATTATTTCCGTGCTTCGTTGACAGGCATGGGTATGCTGCTGGGACTAGAGGAAGCCAATGACCAGCCAGTCGGCACCTTGTTGCGATTGGACACCGCATTTGTAAATGCAGGTAGCCTCAACAACGTTGGCGCACACGAGCCGATTTTCCCAGGCGTTGTGGATGTCTTGCATGGCGAACACCAGTTCCGTAACGATAGTAACGACATCGACTTGTATCGCTTCCAAGTTGATCTTGGCGAAGAGCGAAGTGGGCTATTCGTAGCGGAAACATTTGCGGAGCGTTTGGTCAACTCGAGCAATCTAGACACATTACTGCACCTGTACCAGCAACGGCAGGCATATGCGGAGAGCAACTTCGCCGCTGGTGCCGGACTGAACGTGCGTTTTGACGCATTAGCACCGGGTCGGCTGGGTAACAATCTTCAAATCTTCGTCACAAAGAGCGATCGTGGAGTTGCAGCGCCTGTCTTGGTGAATGTCTTTGAGAACCTTATTTCAATTGATCTCAACAGCCACGCAGGATCTGAAACAACGGCTCAACAAGTCGTGGATGCTATCAATGACAATACGGATGCAGCATCCTTGGTTCGAGCGTCAGTACAGGCAGGCGACGCGAACACAAAGGTCGGAGATCGGGAGATTACCTACAGCCCAATCACATTGAACGACGGTGATGTGGAGCTGATTGCACGTAACGACGACTATGCCAGTGAAGATTCGAAGATCGAGTTGAACCTTGGCTCGGGCACCTATTACATCGGTGTGACTTCGACAGGAAATGATGCCTACGATCCCGTCATTGAGGACACTGGAATCGGCGGTACGACTCAAGGTAAATACGACTTGCGAGTTACCTATCGCGCCCAAGTCGATTCGCAAGATGCACTGTCCGATACCAGCGGCGTGTATGAGGGCGATGAATCGGTAGTATTTGATGGAGATGCAGATGGCATTGCTGGAGGTGTCTACAACTTCTGGTTCCAGACGCGGCCGCTGAATCGAGTACTGAGCTTTAACGCGGGTGGCTCGCCCAGCTTAGAAGGCAATATCGTCGAGTTGACTGGAACAAATGGTACGACACGTCGATTTGAATTCACGACAAGCGGGTCGGTAGGAATTGGAAACACTGCGATCTTCTTCAATGCCTCCAGCAATGCTGGCACCTTGGCGCAAGCTCTTGCAAACGCGATCAACTCCCGTCCCGAGCTTGGAATTGACGCGGTTGCAAATGGTACGGAAATCGAGTTGACCGGAGACCGTTCCGTCGCGTTGACACCGGGACTGACACACATTGATATCGAAGGTCGCATGATCTTCGTGGATAAGTCGGCTGGTGTGAACGCAGATGGCTCTCTCGGGTCTCCATTTAATAATATCTCTGGTAACGGCGTACCAAACGCTTTTGATGCCGCACAACCAGGAGATATTGTTCGAATCATCGGCAACGGCGGTGGCGATAACAACATCACCACGCTGGACGACAATTTTGCGTACGAGTTTGGCTTCAGCCTGCTTAACGGTGCACCACTAAGTGATGGTGTCCATATGGAAGTGCCCAAGGGCGTGACTACCATGGTAGACGCAGGGGCAATCTTCAAAATGCGTCGATCACGAGTCGGAGTCGGTAGCTCCAACTTGGGTATCGACCGCAGTGGTGGTGTATTGCAAGTCCTGGGAACTCCGTACCTAACGAATCAAGAAGGCGGTTTCCTGCTTGACCCAACTGGTGACAGGGTTGCAGGAAGTGTTTACTTCACATCCTGGCTTGACGAGACAATCGGCGAAGACACGTATCTTCCAGAGACCAATCCACGAGCTGGTGATTGGGGCGGGTTGTCGTACCGCAATGACGTCGATTCCGCGGCGGGTCGTCGCAACATGGAAGACGAGGGTATTTTCCTGCAGTATGTGAATCACGCAGACATTCGCTATGGTGGTGGCGGCAACGTTGTTGTTGATTCGGTGCAACAAGTCGTCAACCCAATTCAAATGATTGACGTTCGACCAACGGTCACGTTCAATACGATTAGCAACAGTGCGGACGCAGCGATGAGCGCTGCACCTGACAGTTTCGAAGAAACGAATTTCCACGAGCCGCGTTTCCAACTCGGCGGGCTGTTTACTAGCGATTATGATCGCGTTGGTCCAGAGATTCACCATAACCAGTTGATCGAAAACTCGCTCAATGGTTTGTTCATCCGCGTTGAAACACCTGCCGGCCAGTCCATCCGGCCTTTGACAGTTTCTGCTCGTTTTGATGATATCGATATCACGCACATCGTTGCTGAAAACATTATCGTCACTGGAACTCCGGGCGGCCCACTTTTGGATGTGACCCGTCCTCTGGCCAACTTGGTTTCTCTAGAGCCCATTGCTGGTGGTGACTTGCTCCCGGGTACATATAGCTACAAGGTTTCTTACGTCGACCAATTCGGTTATGAAACCCCTCCATCCGATGCAAGCTTCAGCGTTACGCTGAATCCTGGCGAGGATGCGATCCGTTTGCGTGGCCTGCCACGGGCAACAGGCGAGTTTGTTGGGCGTCGTTTGTACCGGAGTGATGCTTCTGGTGGCGGGCTCTTTGAGCGTGTGGCCGAGTTGGACGCAGACGCCACCGAATTTCTTGATACCGGTCTCTCTGCTGGTGGATTCCTCCACCGTGACCGAGCCGATGTCAGTAATGTTATCGCTGTTCCTTCCTCGAGTAACGGCAGCCTGAGCGGCGTCTACAACTATCGAATCGTGATGGTCAACGAGGCTCTTGAGGAAAGCTTGGCTTCGGACCCAACTGCTGATGTAGATACCGACATCAATGTCGATGCAGTTATCACCTTGAGCGACTTGCCGCGAGTGCAAGAAGGTTTTGTGGCCGCTCGAATTTATCGTAGTGCAGTGGGTGGTGAAGGACCTTATATTCTGGCTGGTAGCTACGGGCCGAACGATACCTTCTTCGTAGATGATGGAACAGATCTTGGGATCACGCTTTCCTCCTTCCTGGAGGGTACCTTCCGTCCAAGAACAGACGCTAGTTTGGTCATCGATCCTGGAACAGTTGTGAAGCTCGAAGGTGCACGGATCGAACTTCAACAGGGAACAACACTTCTCGCCGAGGGTACCGATGGAGCAGGTGTTGTATTTACCAGTAAGCTAGACGATCGCTATGGTGGAAGTGGATCGTTTGATACGAACAATGATGACACTACGACTTCGCCAGCAGCTCGCGATTGGGGCGGTATTTACGCTGGATCGGGTGCTACCTTAAGTCTTGACCATGCAGTGTTTGCCTACGCGGGCGGCGTAGTGCCAATCGAAGGTACCTTCAAAGCGTTCAGCCCAATCGAGTTGCAACAGGCGAATGCTCGTATTGCCAACTCACACTTCGAATTCAATGAGGATGGAATCGGTGGCCAGGGACCAACGAATCGACTCGGACGTCTTCATACATTGCCGTCCACGATCTTTATTCGTGGTGCTCAGCCGATCATCTTGGACAACGTTTTTGAGAACAACCAAGGTTCGGCATTAACAATCGATGCAAACAGTATCAATGCAGATCTCCTGCGAGACTTCGGTCGCTCCACAGGATTGATCGATCGCGACAACAGCTATGACACGAACCGTGGACCACTCATCCGCGACAATCGCTTTGATAACAATGAGTTGAACGGCCTTGAGGTTCGAGGAGACGAATTGATGGTGGAAAGTGTCTGGGATGACACTGACATCGTTCACGTGTTGTTTAACACCATTATTGTTTCGAACTTGCACCACGAAGGTGGTTTGCGACTGCAGAGTTCACCAAGCGAATCTCTCGTTGTCAAACTCCTCGGCTACGGTGCCAATCACAATACTTCTGCTGGAACAGGTTTCAATGCAACAGGTTTCCATACCAACGCCAATGATCGTGTTGGCGGCACGGTTGAGATTATTGGTCAGCCTGGATTCCCTGTTGTCTTGACCAGTTTCCATGATGACACGGTCGGAGCTGGCTTGCAGCCTGATGGTACGCCGCAAACCGACACCAACAATAACGGAATTGGTTCCACCCCGCGTCCAGCCGATTGGCGAAGCGTGCTTCTTGACCAGTATTCCAACGATCGCAACGTGGATCGAGTGCTTGAGATTGAGGCTGCGACCGCAATCGCACCTGGGTTCAATAGCACCTCGGATACAGCACAAGTTTTGGGTGATTTGGCGGGCGATCCTTCCAATAGTGACGAAAACAATTTGCGGCACGGTTTCTCGGTACAAGGTGCATTGTCTGAGCCAACCGACGTCGACGTCTACAGCTTCACGGCAGAGGCCGGCACGGAGATTTGGATCGACGTCGACGATACAACGCACAGCTTGGACATGATGATCGAGTTGCTCAATGCGGACGGCGACTTGCTCGCACGCAGTGACAATTCGTCCGATGAGACTCTAAACTCAAGTTTGATCACTCGCACAGCCGGTATCATTCCAACCTTGGTCAATCCGCTGAACGAAGCGGTTGGTGACTTCCGCACTAACGCCAGTGGTACCTTCAAGGAATATGGTTCGACGAACCCACGGGATGCAGGTCTGCGCGTGCTGCTGCCTGGCTCGCCCGGCGCGAGAACAACCTTCCACTTCCGAGTTCGCAGTGCGAGTACGAATCCAGAGAACTTCAACGCTGGCCTGACCAGTGGTGTCTATGAAGTTCAAGTTCGAACGCGTGCGGAACAAGACTTCCCCGGCTCTACCGTGCAGTACGCAGATATTCGCTATGCAACCAACGGCATTCATCTCGAAGGCTTGCCAGGCCACTCACCGCTACTTGGTGAAGTAGGTGAAAATGAGTCGCGAGCTGGAGCAACGTATGCGAACAACGATGTGAATGCGTTTGAAAACGAATTCAATCCCAACCCGCTGATCGCGACCCCCGGTGCTCGGGATCAATATATTGGTAACATTCTTGAGCAGGACCGGGCAACAACAAGCATCGCCGGTGAATTGTCCGATCGGACAGACTTGGACTTCTATCGCTTCGATGTTTCCTACGTAAACGCAGCCGGCAACGGATTGGCAAACCTCGTCTTCGACATGGATTATGCTGACGGCCTGAATCGTGCCAATACGAACCTATCTGTCTTCCGCGTAAACGCCGGATTTGGCGGCCAGCCAGCGTACCAGTTGGTGTTGTTTGGTGAAGCCAGTAACATTGCTGATGACATCCGTGGGCCATTGAGCTTTACCGACATCGATGACTTGAGTCGTGGCTCCGTAGGCTCGGATGATCCATTTATTGGCTCGGTTCAATTACCCGAAGGGCAGTACGCTGTTGCGGTTTCGGCTGCCAGCCAAGTGCCTAGCTCACTCAATGGAGCGACCAGAATTCCGCTGTACAGCTTGTTCAGCAACAGTTCTGTGACGATTCCAAATGGCGGCGGCGAAGGTGTCTTGGATCTAGACTTGGGTGGCTACTCCGCTCTAGACCTGCCTCGACTCTACCTGACCGGCGGCGGTTTCGCTGGCGGGCAAGTTTTTATTCGGGAGAGTGATGGAACTGAGACGTTTCTCGGTGGATTTGCTGGGGCCCAATCCTCAATCGATTTGGACGATTTTGCGGGGCAGAATGATTTGGAACTTGTGTTCCGCAGTGGAACAGGTCAGACGGTGACCGGAATTTCGGTCGGCTTTGCCGAGCGTGGCGAGGCAATCGCGGGTGCTGGATTCGGAACGACTTTCACAAATCAAGCCGTTCCACCGAATACGATTGAAAGCGGGGCCTACCAGCTCGAGATTCGTCAGGCCCAAGACACAATCAGCGACACCAACGATCGTGCTGCCAACCAGATCACTTTGATTGCACCTTCGGGAGCAGCGTTGGTCGATGGAGATGTATTCACTCTTACGGACGCGGGTAATGCTATCACCTTTGAGTTCACGAGCGATCAATTCGTGACACCAGGCAACGTTCCTGTCCAATTTACCGACACGAGTTCGGCAGCTGAAGTGGCAACGGCCATTCGCGATGCCGTTAATGACTCCGGTGTCCAATCGCGATTGAACGTTCAAGCGTCCGGGGCGGGCGGTGAAGAACTCACGCCGGTTACCGATGCCCGAGTTCACTTGTTTGGTCGGGCGGCTGGCGAATTCGGAAAAGTCGGCGTTCAGTATCACAATGGCGACAGCGATCGCAACACGAATCGTGATCAAGGCCAGGTTCTGATTCAGAACAACTTCATTCGCCACTCGCGCGATTACGGTGTTTGGACGACGCACGGAGAGCGCCTCTTTGACCCACGTGACTCGATCAACGCGATTTGGCCTCAGCACTTGAACTCGATGTCGAATCGTCCTGCGATGCAGAACTCGGCGCCTGGTGCCGTTCGGAACTTGCGAGAGCTTAATGACGACTTACTGGGTGGCTTTACACCTGGCATCATTGTTCAGAACAATGTCCTTGAGAGTGGCGGCCTGGGTGGTGTGCACGTCGCAAGTGAGCATCCAATTTGGATGATTTCTGCCGCATTCATTCCTGGCTGGCGGGATGATATTGCCGCGCAAGGCGACCACAGTACAGGAGCTGATGCAGCAGCCCCCGACCACTTTGGAACATTTATTCCAGACGGCCTAGGAGTGAACATAAGCACCGAGAGAAACTCCGTGTCCTTCGAATTTGAAGACATGTCGCTGCCTGCTGCAGGGGGTGGTGATGGCTATGCGGATACCAATGTTCCAATTTGGTATCGGACTGATGGTGGTGCGGTATACCTTCGTACTGGTGCAACTCCAACCGGATTTAGTGCTCTTGAGACGATGCAGGCCATTCGAGATGCAATTCACGGCAGTGTGTTGACGACGAATGGCACGACCCAAACCGTGAAAGCCACGGTTGCTCCGTCCTTCCTTCCAGAAGCTCCGTTCAATCCAGGTGTAGAACCTTTCGGCGGCTACATCAACTACTTCAATAACCCTGCTGTTTACATCGAGAACATCAGCAGCTTTAGCTTCAACAGCCCGAACCATCCATTCGATGTAAGGCGAGTCGATGCATCGTCTACTCCGCAGTGGTTTGCACGTGTTATCAACAACACCATTTACGGATCCGATGGTCGTGCTTCACTGGATGGCCCAGAGGTTGACGCGGATGAGCCAAACGACTTGCTCTCAGACGCTGTCCAAACATGGCAAGGTACAGGTCACAATCAGACTGCCTATACGACGACTGGAACGATCGGCGGCGGCGACGTAGACATCTATCAGTTCAAGCTAGACATTGGTGAACGTCTCCGAGCGGATATCGATACTGGCAATGCGAATTCGATCCTTGACTCCGTACTTCAGGTATTTGATGCCAGCGGCATTCGTCAGCCGCTGATTGACGCAGCAGGCGACACCGTCGACTTTATTGATAATGCTGCGGCTCCAGGCGAATCCCTTGGACTCGACCCTTACGTAGACTTCACTGCCACCAAGCCAGGCGTTTACTACTTGGCCGTAAGTGCAAATGGCAACATCGACTTTGATCCGTTGTCCTTCGCCAATCGCCAAATGACGGATACGACTGGTGCCTATGCCCTTGATCTTGAAGTCCTGCACCCGCAGCACTTTGCTATCACTGTGCAGGACCCAAGTGCTTACCCAGCTGGCAGCACGTTCCGGATCTATCAAATTCCTGACCAAGGTGGTGGAGTCAACTTCCGCGACTTTGAGTTTGTCAACGGAGGCGGCGGGGCCACCCAAGGTCGTGTGCCTGTAAACGTCGATTACGCGAATTACCGGGTCTCGGACGTGGCACGCGCTATAGCAGGTGCCATCAATGCGAGCGGTCTTAACAACGCGCAAGGATTGCCAAATGGCGACTTCGGTGTTGCCAATCCTCTGGATCCTGTTAGCGCCGTTGCTCTCGGCGGAATGGACGGAGTTGAGGGATTACAACTATTCCCGAGAAGGCCTGACGGAGTACTTCCAACCCACTCCGGCCTCGGAATTGGCCACGACCGAACAGCATCAGGACGAATCAGTGGCACCGCTGACGGTGCAGGAACGCAAGAACGCTATGTTGTGGTCAACAATGCCGCTTGGATTGACGGAATGGGAACCTTACAAGTTGCGGCTGATTTAAATGCCGACAGCAACTTGGATCAGATCCTGCCAGAAAATGGAGTGATGGTTTCAGGTGGATCCTCTCCAACAATTCTGAACAACGTGTTTGTGAATACGCAAACTCCGATTTGGCACGAAGGTGGAATCAAGCCGGGTGAGGTGATCATCGGTGGTTCTATCTACCAATACACAGAAGGCGCAGCCACCAACGTTCCTGGAACGGGACTTGACTTTAACATCACCTTGCCTTCGGATCACAGAACCTTTGTGAACGCTCAGGCTAGCCAGTTCCTTCCTGCTGAAGGTTCTAGGATCATTGACAGTAGCGTCGATTCCCTGGAGGAGCGTGAAGCTTTCCGAACGATTAAGCAGGCTGTTGGAATCGCAGTTTCGCCAATGTTGGCTCCGTCACGTGACTCGACTGGCCAGCTGCGAATTGATGATCCAGACGTTGCACCGCCGAACGGTCAAGGTGCGGATGTCTTTAAGGATCGTGGAGCACTGGACCGTGCTGATTTTGTTGGGCCTTCTGCGGAAGCCCTTCGACCACTCGACAACGACTCTCGCGGGGTCGACAGTGACAGCACAATTTCAGTCATTCAATTGACGAGCGGTGTTTATCCAGAATTCCGCGTTCAATTGGTCGATGGCTTCGAAGTATCTGATCCATTCCCAGGAATCGGCATCGACGATGCAACCGTGATTGGACCGCATACGGAATCTCGCCGACCCGGTGCTGCGGTCACCTTGTTCGAGGACGGAAGACTGCTTGAAGAGAGCATCGATTATCGCTTCACATTCAATACGACTACCAACGAGTTGATTTTCACTCCGCTTGCAGGTGTCTGGAGGACGGGTGCTGTCTACGAAGTTGCGATCAATAATCGTGACCGATTTGTGATCCTTGCTCCTTCCGGCGATGCGTTTGCAGATGGTGATTCCTTCACCATGACGGATACTCAAGGTGGAGTCGTCTTCTTCGAGCTCGATAGTGGTTATCAGATCCAAGTACCTCAAGGTCTTACACTTGAGATTCCATTGGCTGGAGCTGCTGCTGGCGGCGTAGCTGATGGTGATCGATTCTCAGTGAAGATTGGCACCGACGAGACTACATTCGAGTTTGACCGCAACAACAACTCGCTCGACGGCAACCTGCCAATCTCCTTCCAGTACGCTGATTCTCAGCAAGAAATACTGGACGCGGTTGAGGATGCGATTGCTGCTAGCGGCCTGCCTGTGGTTACCAAGGTGATTGGCCAAGGGCAATTGTTCTTGGGTGCTACTCCTGGCACCGAATTGGACACCAACTTCACTACGATGGCGCAGCCTGCAACCACTCAGGCTGTCCGAATTCCAGAATTGGGTCCACGTCCTGGCGGAGTTGTTGAAGGTCAGACCTTTGAGCTCAGTGATGGCACCAACACGGTGATCTTCGAATATGACACTAATGGCACTGTTGCGGCTGGAAACGCAGCGATTGATATTTCGACTGCACTAATCGCAACCGATGTAGCCAATGCAACCATGAATGCGTTGCTAGCCAGTTCATTGAACATTGCACCAACCTTTGTCGATCCACTTCTGATTCACCTTGGTCTTAGCTCTAACGGTTTCGTAGATGTTGGAACCTCGGGTCTGACTGCTGTCGGTGTCGCTCGATCTGTTTCGGACGGCGAGACTTTTGAAGTCAGCACTCTGCTTGGCACCGAGACTTACGAATTTGATTCCGACAACTCGGTCACCGATGGCAATGTAGCCATTCCATTTGCGGTTACCGATACCGAAGGTGAGATCGGGGAACGTATTGCACAAGCAATCATTGATTCCGCGTTGGGATTGAATCCAGTGCACGTCGGTGGTGGTAACGTAGCAATCGGTGGAACCACCGACGACGTTGTCACTGTGGGCAATTCGGCTCTAGCACTCTTTGGTGTTCCTGGCGTCCTGCCTGGAACCCGACTAAACGTTTTCGGACCATTGCTGCTTTCGGTACCATTCAGCGGTGGAGCGGCAATTCCTGAAAACGCAACCTTTGTCCTGACCGCTAACAACATTACTCAGGTCTTCGAGTTTGATTCCGACTTCAGCGGTCCTTCCGGGCCTGGCAATATCGTTATCGATTTTGATGGACTGACCACGCAAAACGACTTGGCGCTTTCCATTGCTGCCGCGATCAATGGCTCTCCTCTTGGAATCACAGCAACTAACCAGGGTGGTGGGGTCTTAAGTTTGGGTTCACTTCAAGCCAGCGATGTAGTGCTAAACGATTCGCAGCTTAGCATTTCGCGCGGCGTTGTCAGTGATGGTGAGATCTTCACCATTAGCGATGGCCTGCAATCGGTTACCTTCGAATTTGAAAATGCAGAGCTCAGCAACGGCTTCCAGCTTGGAAACGTACCGATCTTGTTCAACAGTGCTAGCACAACTGCGACAGTTGTTGAAAGCATGCGAGCTGCGATCGAAAGTGCTGGACTTGGTTTGGTACCAGAGGTCTTGCAAGACGGAGTGCTGCAACTGAATGACACACCTCGCTTCACCACGGACGTAGCAGGTGCTCCAACTTTGGTTGTGACAGGCGTTCCTGGCGGTGCAAATGCAGTCAACTTCATTCGTCACCCAAGCTTCAGTGGCGAACAGATGAAGCAAGCGATTATTCGGGCGATCAATGAAGCGAAGAACACAAATCTGGTTGGAGCTGACCGCGGTGGCAACAGCTTGTTTGTCGAAAACACCTTTGCGGTGAGCTCCGAGCTGAGCAGTTACTTCTTGCGAGGAGTATCTGATTTGGCAGGCAACTTGCTCCGCCCAAATCGTATCAACAACGAGACTCAATTCACGATCTTGATGCCTGGTGTGACTTTGGACTATGGCGATGCCCCCGATCCATTCACAACGACGACGGGTCGCTACCCAACGCAGCATGTGAACGACGGTGCTCGACACGTTGTAACGAGTTCGACCTTGCTTGGCTCGACGATTTCGGCCGAGTTGGACGGACAGCCAACACCGCTTGCGGATGGTGATGTCGACGACGGTGTCGTATTTGGAACCAACCTCAACACACCTGGCGTCTTCAATCGCAACATCATGACCTCGATTGAAGTTACCTTGAACAATCCGGGATTTGTGGATGCTTGGATCGACTTTAATGCTGACGGTGATTGGACCGATCCAGGCGAGCAGATCCTTACTTCGCAGCGATTCGATGTTTCTGAGTTGACGCAAGTGTTCCAGGTAACGGTACCTTCAACGGCTCCGATTCCTGACTCAGCGACAACTACATTTGCTCGTTTCCGCAGTAGCAGCACAGGTGGATTGATTCCAACTGGACTGGCGACAGGCGGCGAAGTAGAAGATTACGCAGTTACGATTGTGCCCGGAGATCCACCGGTCGCCGTGGATGACACTTACCGCGTGAACGAAGACGCGTTGATTAGCACTACCGACCCTGATGGTCAATCCAGTCCGAACTTCCCATCGGACGACGGAATTGCCGCCAATGACACGGATCCGAATAGTGGACCGCTGGCGGTTACGGTACTTGAGCCTCCTCAGCACGCGTCCGTGTTTACTATCAATTCGGATGGCACGTTTGAGTACCAAGCCGACCCACACTTCAACGGAACAGATTCGTTCACCTACAAGGTCAACGACGGTGTTCTATCTTCAAACAACATTGGTACTGTTGTCATTACAGTGGTTGAGATCAACGATGCACCTGTGGCGGAAGATGATGTACTAACCATCAATGAAGACGAAATCCTAGACATTAGTGAGAGTGTTCTGCTTGATAATGATTCGCCTGGACCAGCCAATTCTGAGGATGGCCAGACAATCACGATAACCTCCGTTGATCCGGTCTCCACTAGAGGTGGAACGGTCAGCGTTAGCAATGGTCGAGTTCGGTACACGCCACCAAGCGACTTTAGCGGATTTGACACCTTCAAATACACCATTACAGATAACGGTACAACCGATGGTGGGAATCGACCCACATTGCGTCGATCAGTTTTTGACCGATACACATATTGCTTGTTCGACCGAATACTATACCACCCAC
>JBCCEO010000038.1:0-20764 GCA_039030255.1 Planctomycetota bacterium
GAGCAATTTCTCGACCCTGTTGCGCTAGAAGCTCGCGAACTTCTCTTACGGCTAAAGGGGACTTCTCCCAAAGAATCTTGAGTATTTGCAATTCCAACTCGGTTGGATGCCCAGCTGCCTGCCTTGCCATTTCATTCCCAAAAATCGGACCGAACCTTCTAATTCCATAGAAGTTACCGACATCTGCGACAAACGCAAGAAAAATCTTCTAGTTAATTAGAAGATGAGAGTTACCTTGCCAGCTTTGGGGAGAATGACGCCAGACCGTCTTTAGATCAGCGACGGGACAAAAACAGCAAGTAAGTCCGGAAGCTTTTGAGATTACTTTGTGAGAATGAGCTTGCCCTGCTTGGTGCGTCGCAGACGATAAACCTGCCCGCCATTTCGAATCCAAATTTCGTCGCCACAAGTGGCCAGCGACTCAAAGTTGATTACAGCAGGCAAATCACTAGCCTTTGCCGTAGCTCCCGTTAAACCATCGCTAGCCGCGAAACCATCACTCTCGGAAACAGATTTGGAGGGAGTTCTTTTAGCTGTGATCATTGTAGTCATTGGAAATCGCCAACTCGTAATACAACTTGAGGCGACAAAAGGCGGGTGAAATAGTAAATTGGTCGCTCTCGAATTTACACATATTTTATTGTGAATAATGGGGCAATTTCAAGCTCATATTGAAATTGAATCTCAATAAAGTTTAGGAGATGGAGGCGATCATGGGCGACACAGACAAGTCAATTCGCGAACGCAAGACTGTTAAAGTGCTGGCTGACAACGACTTAGCTACACCTGGGGGCGATTTTGACAGTACGATTCGCGAGCTGCTCGATTTAGCGGGTATGGCCCCTTTTCATAGACCCTGCCACGCCATTCACCAAGAAGGCGATCTCCAAGGCATTGAGCCATGGCGATTCTATGTCCTAGCAGCGGCTGAATGCCGCGCTCTTGGACCTTCGCTTGATCCGGGCAAAGCAGGTAAGATACCTAAAATGCTCGCTGCAGCTGACAGCCTCGTCATTTGTACTTGGCTTCCAAATCCTTCGGGCAATGACGCAGAGGACCAAGAAGAGCTATTTGAGCCAACTATGGCCAACATGGAACACATCGCAGCAGCCTCTGCGGCCATCCAGAATTTGCTAATCGCGGCGACAGACCGCGGCATCGCAAATTACTGGTCGAGTGGAGGAGTTTTGCGCGGAGAAGAGTTCTTTACTCGATGCGGTATTCCCGCGGGGGAAATCTTGCTCGGGGCCATCTTCCTATTCCCAACAGAAACGGGGGAAGCGCAAGTTGTCGAAAGTAATCTAAGAACCAAGCGCACCGCGGCTGACCAGTGGTCCAAATGCCTGAAGGCTTGATGCTCGAGTGGCTCTGGTTCGATTCCTCAAAATCTAAGATCAAGCCTGCAGATGAAAAGGTCTAGAAAATAGAACCTGCTAATAGAAAAGCTCGACCACGTTGGTCGAGCTTTTTTCATTTTTCTGATTGCTTGTTGGCTCCACCAACGCCTGAACTCTAAGGAGTCAATCCTGATGCAAAATTCTGATTGAACCCGTCGTCATCATCGGCAAGAGCTGCTGCAGCACCAATGGCTCCCAGTGCACCGAGACCACCGAGTCCCCCGCCAAGTCCGCCGATGCCTCCTCCGCCGCCGCCGAAGCCACCACCAACTCCGCCGCCGCCTCCTCCGATGCTTCCGCCGCCCCCAGCAAATCCACCCATACCAGGTGGTGCAGGAGCTGCTGGAACGCCAGCGATGGGTTCCGAACCAGTCTGAGGCAATCGGTCACGACGTACCTCGCGAACTTCGTCCATCAGGGCTGGAGGAATCAAAACGATAAGCAGGCTACTTGAAGCTTGATCTTGCTTGGAAACAAAACGTGTACGATCCTTCGACGTCTTACTACTATTTCTCTGCAAAACATCAACACCTTCGAATTCGACGATATTAACAGCATTTGCAGCATGTCCAGCAGGCCCGTCTGCGACAACCGAGATGATACCAACGGGAATATTCTCTGCCACGAAATTGCCAGCCTCATCTGCAAACGTTGTGGCGACAGGCTGACCGTCTAGTTGGAATGTGATGCGTGTCCTGCCAGGCAAAGCCAAGTAGCCAGTTTGTGGTACCAGGATTTGTCCTTGCACGCTTCCGTCTGCCATTCGCTGAACGCGGAATCGACTTAGGTCAACTTGCGGTGCGACATCAAAATCTAATTCGGGAAGAACCTCTGATTCATCCGTTTCATCAATATCGTTTTCATCAATTCGTTGCGCAAGTGAATCAGGGTTTACCTTGGCCAAAGGCAAATTGATCGTGCTTGCGGTTTGTCCAGGCTCGGCATTGCTTACGTAAAACGGAATTGCTGCGTACATCGAAGCAGCGGAGCCGCTGAGACTATCGGCTGTGACCACCAATGCGGCAAGTCCTTGTTTAACACCTTCAAACACCAACTTGCCACTCGCGTCGGGTCGTCTGTCGATCCGGTCCCCGTTTGGCTGGATCAACGAAACTACGTATCGCTCCTCTGTCGATGTGACGAGACCTTGATCTTGCAATGCAATCTCAAGCGTATCGTTCTCGAGCAATGCAACCAGATCGTCGGAAATCTGACGCTGCTCACCCTGGGTCAAGACAGGAAAGGTGGGATACAAACTTACGTGCTTGCCCGCGTCCTGTGCGAAGGAATTACAGCTCAGGACAACCAGTCCGAACATTACTGACAGAACAAACTTCATGATTAACCTCAGAAAGATGGATCTCTTAAGAACCCCTAGTTTAAATAACCTGTGCAAAAAGGGAAATCGAATCTTCTGATTCTATTTGACGAGTATCCGCCCGCAAACGCTGGAAAAAGTCCTATTCACCACCCTTCAGAGGTATAACACTGACTTCTTGCCCCTTTTGCTCGCTTGTAAGGCCCTCTCCCAAACGCGGTTTATTGCCATTTTGGAAGTCGTTGTAGATAGCCTTTTCAAACTTGTAGCTACCCGGTGCCCTAAAAAACATAGCATCCGCACCCTTCTTTCCGTTGATCCGAGTCGATTTTGCCACGACTCTTCTCACTAAATCGGGGGAATTAGCCCTCTCGGCAAAGCTCTTTGGGTCCACCGAATAATCGGCAACAAGAATTCCAACTGCCGAATTGCTTGAAATGGTTCCTTGCGTGAATTCGAGGGTGCCTGCTGGCATCAGCACGGCGATCTTGTTCTCTCGAAGCGAACAATCTTCCAACTTAATGATCTTGCCGGGTACATCCACCATCATTGCGACCAGGGTGTTATTTTCAATTTTAGAGCCCTCAAATTCGACGTCCGAATCGAGGATTCTAATTCCATATTTGCAGTTTCTTACCGTCGCGTTGGAGAACAAGAAACTGTTCTTGCCATCCAAGGAACACCCAATCTGACTTTCTAGGATCTCCAGTTCCTCCAACACTCCTGAACTCGACTCAGCCACAATCCCGAGCTGGCAGTCCGAAATAAGGTTGAGTCCCACTAGATTCACGTCGCGGCATTCAAATAGCTCGACCGCATGCATCAGTCCAGTAAAGCGGTTCTCGTCGATCAGGATCCTCCCGCTAGAACCACGAGCAGAAATCCCCTTGCCCTTCTTACCGGTTCCAGTAAACGTACAATTCTGAATAGTTGCTGGCGACTCGGTTAACTCGATGGCAACGGCTTGTTGTTTCCGTTCTACGGCAACACTCGCCAAATCAAACTGGAAGTCACAGTTGTCGATAGTCAGTTTTTTTGCTTGCTTGCTCACGATGGCTGGATTCTCCATCGAGGAAAGCCTGCAACTACTTATTTGCAACGAACTTGCTGGGTGCACTTTAATGCAATCGTAACTACTCGTCTCCAGCTCACATCCTTTGATTTCAAGCTCACCAGAGATCAGCTCCACAGTATTGATATCCGTACCTTTCGCATCGATGAAAAGATTCGCGAATCCGACTTGAGCGTCCCCCTTAATGGTGAACGCGGCATTTTCTTGCCCGACGATACGAACTTCATCGCGACTCCCAAGGCCGACCAGCTGGACATTCTTTTCGATGAGCAAACTCTCACGATACGTGCCGGCACTGACTTGGATTTCGGCATCCGGTTTAGCCGCCTCAATTGCTTCGGCAAGACTTTCATGCGTACCATCACCAGAGAGTGAAACAATGATCTGAGCTGGCTGCTCTGCTTCTTGCGCCGTCCCAAGATCTGCAGGCGTTCTGACCTCTGTCGTTTCGGGTTCAACAGGACTACGATTTTTTGGAATTCCTACTGTCGAGCCACCTGCAGAATCAACCGATGGGACTGGCGGATCTTGCTCATTGAGTTTGGACCAAATCACCAAAAAGCCGATGACGCCGACAATGGCAATAGATGCCAAACCGATACCAAGCCACCTATTCGTAGCTTGTTCTTGCGGGGCGATCTGTATCGATTGTTTGGTACTGCGGCGGGTGGAGTGAATTTTCGAAATCGACCGACTTCGAATCGTCGCGCTTCCATCCGAGCTGGATTCAATCTGGATTTCTTCTAACGGAATACCCGAATGCTCCAGCACCTCCATCAGTGCTACCGCCAACTCAGAAGCACGCCCATATCGTCCCGTTACATCCTTTGCGCAACACCGATTGAATACCTCGTCCAAGTCACTTGGCAGCGCGCTGGAACGCTGGCTAAGCGGCTTGGGATGGCGGTTAAGAATTTGCTGCTTCAGCTCAAAGAATTCCTCAGACTCAAAGGGCAATCGACCTGAAAGCGTCTTATAAAGAATAATACCCAATGCCCAGATATCAGCACGTCCGTCTAGCCAATCTGCACGATTCGAAAGCTGCTCGGGTGCCATGTAGACGGGAGTGCCTGCAATTTCACCGCGCAAACCCTTTTGATCTTCCTCAAAAACTGCCAATCCAAAATCAGCGATCCACGGTTCACCCTTTTGATCAATCAATATGTTATCTGGCTTCAAATCCCTGTGGACCAAACCCGATTCATGCGCTTTGGAAATTGCATTGGCGACTTTGGCCAATGTCGAGATTGCCCAAGACACCGGAACGTCTGCCTTTTCCAGAATGGATCCTAGCGTGGAACCATCGATGAGCTTTTGAACCACAAAGGGCTGACCGTCTTTCGTCGAGCCAACTTGGAAGACGGGGATGATTCCATGTGCGTCAATCTTAGCCGCGTTGCGTGCTTCCCGAATGTACTGCTTTGCAAGCTTTGTGTCTTGTAGCAAGGGAACTTTGATTGCTACTTCTCGATCAAGCTTGATATCTAGGGCGCGATAGACTACACCAAACGCACCCCGCCCAAGCTCTTCCAGGATATCGAAGCCATCGATCCCATCAGAGTCCAACGATCCTTCACCCTTCTTAGCAGCTTGATCGGCTTCGCGAAAAATCGTTTCCGATTCCAAGTCGCGAACTCGTGTCTGCTCATCATCTGTGCTAGGGGCGGCCTTTTCCTCGGACGACTCTTGCGGCTTCCTTGCTTCTTCCTGATTTTGAGCGGACTGCTTACCCCATTCGATCGAGCCCTGCGTTGCCTCCAACTGAGAAGGGTCAATAGCTTGCGTCCGAGAATCAAAGAAACCCGTGTCGCTCAAAGCATCATTTTCCCCCTTTTGCTGGAAAGTTGCTTCCTGATCCGCTAAGTCTGGATCTGTAGTATTCTGTGCTGTCTTTTGGAAATCAGAGCCTGAGATAGAGCCTGTGCGCGAAGACTCTTTGTCGGAATCATTTTGCTTTCCTTTTCTTGACAAATTCTTTTTTGGTGATTCCGTCATAGTTCTAGTCCTACGCGCATGAAGGCAAGAACCACCTCAATGCATCCGTTTATTGCAAGATTTGCTTCGCGGAGTCGGATTTCGACTCTTCTAGATAGCCAAGAGATACAAGAAAGCGGTCAAGTGATTCTACTGTAGCGCGAAAGTTTTCTTTAGATTTGCCTTTTCGAAAATTGAAAAAACCATGTCCCTGGCTATCGTAGGCATCAAGCTCGCAGCGGTCACCGTTGTTTTTCATTGCTTGCGCGAATAACTGCGCTGTTTGGAAGGGAACGGTAGTATCCTTGGTGCCATGAAAAATGATCGCCGGAGGTGCTCCAGGCTCAAGCTGGTGCAGGGGAGATATTTTTTCAAGAGCTACGCCGGTTCTCGACTTAAAGCTCTCCAATTTGGCCGCGTTGGCTTCAAATCCAGATACCGGCGCTAGGACCAATGCAGGATTGAATAAAGCCATTGCGTCGGGCCGCGATGAAACTGACAGATCTTCGCCATCATCTTCTAGTCCGGAAATCACGCCAGTACAAGCCGCTATGTGACCGCCGGCGGATCCACCGCCGACAACAATACGCGTCGGATCGATTCCCAGATCCTTGGCATTCGTTCGCATCCAGCGGACTGCAGACTTTGCGTCGGCAACGCAAGACTTGGCCTTCACGCCCTGCCGACTGGCAACGCGATAATCGGCAGTAATTGCAATCATTCCGCGGGCGGCCAAATAGCGACAATGTTGTTCGAACTGTGCGGGAGAACCGGTGTTCCAGCCCCCTCCAAAGAAAAACACGATCGCCGGCAGACTCTTTCCTTTCGCGCCGTGATTGTACTCCTCAGGGTAAAACATGTGAGCCTTGAGCCGAACGTCGTCAACCGTTTTGTAGACCTTCGCCGTTGAATTCGCGAAGCTCAAATTGTCCACGTCGACGACCTTCTTTGCCGACTGCCGCTTCTTGCCTGCCTTTTGCTTCCCCGGCTCTTGTTGTTGTGCAATCGCTTCATGCGAAAGTATCAACACGACCAGCACAGGACAAAGGAGCAGGCTCAGAACAGCACGGTGTTCACGGGTTAATTGATCGAGCATTGGACATTCCTAGTGGTTGGCGTCAAAGGCCGCAAAATTCTGGCGGACCAAGATTTTAAGCGTGAAACGAGATTTCATTTTACGTCAAATCCAACCAACAAGCGAACTGTGCGATTCGTCGTTGCAGGGCTACCTAAACTAGCCGTTCGAATAGCCGAGCTCTCGCAAGTACTCGATGGCTTCTTCCAGTTCGGGTGTCTCGACACCGGCAACACGACCGGCTCGGTCGCACTTGCAGAGCGTCACGAGCTCTTCATAGGATTCATTCTCGCGCAAGCGACGATGGGCCCTGGCCCCAATCGTTCCATCGAGAATCTTGTGCGCCTCCATGTGGTACTCAATCAACCACGCAGTACGCTCAGTAATAAACCCCTCCAAGGCTTCGAGTCCCGCAGATACATGGTCTTGAGGATCAATCCCCTTGCCTACGTCGTGCAGCAGCGCTGCCACCAAGAACTCTTCGTCATAAGGCAGCTCGTCCGTTGCAAGATCAAATACTTGCAACGAATGATATAGCACATCACCTTCAGGATGATACTTCGGATGTTGCTTGACGTTTTCCAATGGCAAGAGCAATGCGGAATAAAATTGAAATCGATCTGGTCGCTCATCAATTTCAAATAGAGTCTCCTCAATATCCAACTCAGGATACTCGGCCTCAAGAATTTGTTCCAACTGTGGGATCGAAGCCCGTTCAATCGGCTTACCCGTAATCGAACTCTTGAAAGTATGGTTGACGAAACTGGCAGCGTAGCAGGTAAGCTCGATCGGAAAGCTATCCTTCAAATGGATATGTGTGTAGACGCGTTCTTCGCCATCCTTGCGAACGCGTTTTCGCTCGACATCATAAAAAAGCATTTGTTCGTCCAAGGCCATGGTAATGGATTCAATGCTATCGGAGAAAACATGAATATCGATATCCGAGCCTTGGCGGACATGACCCGTTAAGGTGCTACCGATCAATTTGGGTCGGAAGCGTGCCAGCAAACGCATCACTCGCAGCGCAACTAGCCGCATTTGTTGCAGGTTGTCCGTGCGCTTTTCACCTTCGTGCAATCGGGCGAGCGTTTGGATTTCGTCTCGAATCTCTGCGTTGCTCGGCAGGTCGGAAGGCTTGACCCAGCCCTTGCAAAGTCGCCGAGCCGCTTTGATCTTGGCGCGGTAGTATTCCGACTCATGCCGAAAATACATCGCGCGTGCGGCCTCGTAGCAGATTTGCCGCCTCAGTTTACTTGAGTTCATAATGTTGCGCCTGTGGCCCTAATGGCGCATGGGAAGGGCTTCTGCCGGCGAGCGATAGCTCAGTTGGGAAATTGGCTGCTATTTGGAATTTGGCTGCAGTTCGGAAGCCAGCAGCGACTCAGATCTGTCCAACCAAATAACTGTCGCTTGTTTATACCAAAGTGCTTCTATCCTAGGGAGAAGATACGACGGGAGCATAGATATCCCAAGGCTCAGCTAGGTTCACTTAAAACCAAAGCAAATCACAGAGGTTTCATGGCGCATGAGCGATGAGCTTGCGTGAGTTGCCTTCAGTTGGTGGCGACCCCGGCTTGAGGGCAGGTTATGATAGAACCCGATCTCCATCCAAAATTGCCTGGATACTCTTGCCTGGACACGCCATGACCGATAGTGAATCGAACGCAGAACAACCCGAGGCTGGAACAAATACCGGGGAATTCGAGCCGTTTCGCTCCTATTTGCACGTGCTGGCCGAAACACAAATGCACAATCGGCTTAAGAGCAAAGTCGACGCTTCCGACATCGTCCAGCAGACCATGCTGCAAGCCTACCAGGCCAAGCAACAATTCCGCGGATCGAGCGATGCAGAAAAAGCAGGCTGGCTCCGTACGATCTTAGGCAATGTGCTTTGTGGTCTCGCCCGAGACTTCTCACGACAAAGACGCGACGTTGCTCGTGAGCAATCCATTCAAGCCGTTGAGCAGTCCTCGCTGCAGTTGGCCAACCTGCTCAGTGCTGATGGCTCCTCGCCGAGCGCGGCGATGCATCGTCATGAACGGGCGGCAGAACTCGCCCAAGCGATGTTGAAGCTGACCAACGAACAGCGTCAAGCCATCATCCTCAAGTATTGGCATAGCTCGACCTTGGCTGAGATCGGTCAACACCTGGAAAAAACACCCGAAGCCGTTGCCGGACTTATATTCCGCGGGATGCAAAAGCTGAAGGGAGAGTTTCAGGAAGACTCGGAGCAAGAAGCATAGAAGAGCGGCAGCCAACTTCGAATCAATCTAGCTCCTTCTCGCGCAACAGGCGCCCATGCATGACAGACTCCGAACAGTCCATCGACAAGATCATCGCGGAATTCATGCTGGCGGCTGAACAGGGCGATTCGCCGAGCCCAGAAGAATTCATCGAGCGTTATCCTGAATACGAAAAGGATCTACGCGAATTCTTTGCCGTCCATCGCCAATTCTCTTCGTCGAGCCAAGCAAGCGGAATTGTTGGCAGCGTCAGCGCCAGCAATACAAACGTCCCCTACTTGAAGCAGGCGGAGAGTTCGATCAGCAACAATCCGCCGCGTTTCCTGGGCGACTACGAAATTCTGGAAGAGATCGATCGTGGCGGGATGGGCGTCGTTTATCGTGCTCAAGATCAAAAGCTCAATCGCATCGTCGCGCTCAAGCTAATTCGCTCAGGGGAATTGGCAAGCCAGGAAGAAGTCCAACGCTTTATGAGTGAAGCGGAAGCTGCTGCCACGCTCACGCATCCAGGGATCGTACCCATTTATGAAGTCGGCACCTGGAACGGTCTCGTTTACTACACCATGGCTTACATCGAAGGAAAAAGCCTAGCCGCACTGGCGGGCGAATCACCGCTCGAGCCGACCGAAGCAGTCAAAATTGTGCGGAGGTTATGTGCTGCCATACAATACGCGCATCGCTCCGGTGTACTGCACCGCGATTTAAAACCCGCCAATGTGCTTATCAACTCAGAAGGCCAGCCCGTCATCATCGACTTTGGTTTGGCCAAAGTACTGGACAGCGATCAACACCTGACTCGAACTGGCCAAATCGTCGGTACGCCTGCTTACATGACCCCCGAGCACGCGTCGGGCAAAAGCCAAGTATTCGGTCCCGATGCAGATGTCTATGCTCTAGGAGCTATCCTCTACTTCCTGTGCGCGGGTCAACCTGCGTTCTCCGGTCCGACGCCCGTCGATGTACTGCTGCAAGTCATGAGTCGTCGACCTGCCAAACCATCGAAACTCAACCGAGGCGTCCCCGCCGACATCGACTTAGTTTGCATTCGTGCGCTAGAAAAAGAACCTGAGGAACGCTACCAAACGGCTCCCGAATTGGCCGCCGATTTAGAACGCATCCTAACCGGCAATCCCATCGATAGCCCCAAGGAAACGCTCACGCAACGCCTGACCAAGTGGTGGCAACGAGAGCCAATTTTGGCCGCGCACACACTGGGTATCGGCCTGACGACGGCAATTGTGATCATCGCGTACCTTTTCCGTGACGAATACACGGAACTGTTTTACTATCGCATTGGCCTGCTGTTCGTGTGGCTCAGCGCGTCCTTCTTCTTGCAGTTTTGGGTCGACCTGGAAAAATGGCGGCACGTCGCAATTTACTTGTGGCTCTTCCTCGATGCATTGATTTACACCGTTCTGTTTGCGTTTGCAGACGAACCAAGATCTATGCTGTTGATCGGCTATCCCATGATGGTTGTCGCCAGTGCTTTGTATTATCAGAAACGCTTTTTGTTTGCAAAAACCGGGATGTGCATCGCTGGTTTTCTGTTGCTGGGCTGGCTCTTTCCCAAGGACGATTTTGTCAAAAGCGACTTCGCGGCCATCTTCGTTTGTGGACTCATCACGATCAGCCTTTGTATGAATGCGATGATCAATCGTGTACGTGGCTTGAGCCGTTTCTACGAGTAGTCGAACAGAGAAACCAGCCTTAACGTGGAACAAGTTTGTATCCGCTTGCACGTAGCAGCGCATTAAACAAGCACATGGCGATGATAAAGCCCACAATCATGGCGGTGTACATGCTGAAAACCTCTCCATCGAACCGAAACAATCGATGGAAACTCAGCAAGTACATATTGAGCGGCATTCCAACAAAGAAAACAGCGAACATGGTGGCCACCCCAATCATATTGCCTTCGGGCAACAGGAAAAGTTGCGCAATTCCCATGATCAGTAAGCAACAGTAGACCACCGTCTGCAATGTACACAGTGCGATAAAAACGAGTCCGTAGGGCATATTCGTATCATCAACCATCGGCATTACAGCTCGCAATGCCGTGACTGCTAGCGCGACGACCGTTGTAATGCCAATCAAATAGGTTATCGAAAAACGCTTTGACTTCGATTCTTCGACTGCTTCGTGTTGCGTCACGAGCTTGGTGCCCAGTAATCGCATGATGACAGAGAGCACAGCGCTGGCCACCAACAAACTACCGAGGGCGATAGCAATGATCGCAAGTGCAGTGCTCACTGATACTGCACTCATACGACTATCCATCCAGTCCGCAACCTGCAAACCCAGAACATAGCTTGCACCGGCAAGTAGCGCGAGCAACAAAGAAGTCGGCAAACGCCACCTTAAAGCCTGCGGTCCAATAGCATTCCACAACGCCAACGCACCGATTTGAGCGATCACAAACCCAAAAGCAAAGAAGCCTAAGTATTCTGTTGGCCCTCCAATTCGGCGATTGGTCCAGATCAGACCTGGAATGAAGATATTCCCCAGCAAGCAGACGATCACTAGAGTCCCGAATACGATCCAAGGCAATACCTTGAATGAAACTTTCCGACTCTCCTCTCGCATCCGACTACCTTTTTCGGGTCAATTTAAATTCCTCCTGATCTATCTTGGCACGAGTTTATAGCCAGTCAACCGAAGCATCGCGTTGAAAAGAAAAATTGCGATCGCGAACCCTAGAATCATGCAGGTGTACATGCCAACCATTTCTGAATTTACCCGCACGAATCGGTGAAAACTCAATATGAAAAAGTTGAGTGGGAGCCCAAAAAATAACACCAAGCCAAACAAGAGTGCGCCCAACCAATTGCGGCTGATCGACAAAAAGAACAGGGCACTCCCCATCAACAGCAGACAACAATAGATCGCGGTCTGAAGAATAAAAAGGCACATGAAAACTGTTTCGAACGGCATGCCGTTATCGCCGTTGGCTGGCATGACAGCTCGAAGCACCGCCACCGCAAGTGCAACCGCCGTCGTAATGCCAATCAAGTAAATAATAGAGATGCTATTTGCTCCGCTACCCGCCTTTCGCAAATCCCGTTTCTCAACCAACCGGAAACCAGAAAGACGGGTCATTAGTGCCATTAAAGGACTTGCAACGACTAATCCGCCGAGAGCAATGCAGAAAATGATTATCCCAACGAATGCCGGCATATCACTCGTTCGGCCTTGAATCCAATCGGGAACCTGCAAACCAAGCACGAAGGTCGCACCAACGAAGAGCGACAGGAGCATCGTTCCTGCGAAACGCCATTGAAATGCTTGCGTACCTATAGCCGTCCACAGCGCCAACATTCCGATCTGCGCAATGAGAAACCCCGACGCAAACAAAGCAAGGTACTCCGTCGCATCACCAAACCTGTTGTGCCGCCAAAACAGGGCTGGAAGAAAGATGTTGCCCAAAAAGCACAACAAAATGACGAATCCCAAAACGCTCCAGCGGATTACCGGCAGGCCTGGAAGGTTCTCAACGGTATCATCAAGAACTTGCAGCAGGTATTCCTGTCTTTCGGGTGGATGACCGGGCTGGTAGCCAACCATCGGTGGTTCACTAAAGAATACGCTGTGGCCTTGGGGGCTGTCCGAGGATTCATCTTTCAGTGGCGCTACGGAATTTGCATCGGAGGCTTCCTTAGAGAAATCCTCAGGTTCAAAGGGAGAATGATCACTTGGCTCGCCATCTTGCATCGCAACACTTTCCTCTCGCCGAACCAACTCGCTACGGAGACTAAGTCAGAATTGTCCCGATCTCCCGACTCTCGCGATTCTCAGGTCCAAGCATATTTCGGCAGCCCATGGCATCCAGCATGGTATTGTAAACGTCGATTCCTTCGCCCTTGATATCCGATATCTGCCCAGTCTTGAACCGGCCGTTGGCACCCGTGATCGCATGAAAAACGCCAGATAGCTCGCGCTTCACATCATTGTGTCGACCGTCGCCGGATTCGGTGGAAACGGAGATCATCGAGTTTTCAAGAATGCTGCGGCCGTTCGATTCCTGCGTTTCATCCAGCCGGTTCAGGAAGTAAGCGACCTCCCGAAGTTTCATATGCACATGAGCTCTCAGTTCTGTGTTCTTTTTCTCAGGACTAAATTTGTGCCACCATTCGTGGCTGCAGCCACCTGAACCCGATTTGTTGTGTTGCCGCTGGTCATCAAAGGAAAAAATCTTTCGCCCGTCGTACTCATAATCTCCGGTCAAACGGATACGCTCGCCGGCGGCTAGAAACGTAAGTGACCCAAATCTGGCTCGATCCATTTCGATGGCCAAAGCATAAAGGTCGGCCATCAAACGCCACTCGCCAGTCAACTCCGCCAAAGTAATGTCAATTCCTTCCCCGCCTGGATCTGCGACGCCGCCATGCAAAAGCTTGGAAGCGGGCGGCAACTCCGGAGCCCCATCCTGCAAGGCACTCATTTGATAAGCCCGCTGCTCAAATTCGCGAACGCGATCCATATGATCGGCCACTCTAGCTCGCGAAGCCTTGCCGAGCGGCGAACGCTCTCCAGTAAAGAGCTTGTATTGCTGCACGACCGAATCAAGAACACTGCGTTGTAATCGACGTTGGACGAAATCCTGCTCATCTTCGCCTTGTACGGCTACCGTCCCGAACACACGTTCGAACAAGTCACGTGGTTTTTCTTGCATCGTAGCGGCCACCGTCCCGTCGCTACGATAGCTGTGCACATAGCGACTGATTCGACTTCGACGGAAAAAGGTTCCGCCTATTAGTGTTGGAACCATGCCAGGCGGCAGTCCATCCGGATAATGCGTCTCTCGCACGACCTGATCGATCGAAGGACCACCCGATTTCGCCTCTCCATCCGGCGGCTCGGCGGTAAAAGCTGCAGCCGATCCGTCGAAGTGCGCGTTGATACCAGATTGATCACATCGTACATGATCCACGCTGCGTAAGATTGCAAGCTTGTCTTGCAAGGGCTTCAGAGGCTCGAAGACACCCTCATATCCTTCCTCTTGGAGTGGTGCAGGAATTCCCAAGCCAAAGAACACATTGAAAGCGCGAACAGGTACCTGACTCTCTGCAGCCGCAGCTGACGAAAGCATCATCTCTTCGAGCAATGGCAGTCCGATTGCAACGGCTCCCATTCCTGCCAGTCCGTTGCGGAGCAGCGTTCGTCGATGCAGCTTGGGTTGTCGATCAAGTACGGCAGTCATAGTTTTTTCGACCTGTTTTTTCGATCTAGAATCGGGTTTTGATGAACAACTAACCTTCCCTCCGGGAAGGTCGCGAGTAAAGCGAGCGGGTAGGGGCTCTTTTGGCTCATAGCTTCGCTCCATCCCTTGGTTAATTACGAATCAATATTCTTAGTTTGCTACGCAACATATCGCTCTTTAGCACCTCTTCAGTTTTTGCAACCCTTGAATCGGACGCTGCCCCACCGGCTCGCATTACTCGCCACCTCCCCACAGGGAGGTCAGTTTAATAACCCAAGGGAGAGCAAGACGCGCACAAGCACTCACCGAACGTCCTCACTTCTTTCAGTCCAAGTCAGTTGCACCAAATCACTGAGCACAATTGCTTTCATCAAACTTCGGTAGCTGCCACCTGCGGCTTGAGCCGACTTGTGAATCTTATCCAAGCTGCCTGCATCTGCGACGGTTAAAGGTCTTCCCATAGCGAATTGAGTCACTTTCCAAGTCAGACTCTCTCGCACACGAGGACTAGCCTCCAACTCATCCATCAACTTCGAAACGGATGGGTAATCAATTTTCTTCGCCGTACCTGGGATCAAGATATCGCCATCCTCACGGAGCGCGTTTCCATGTTCATCCCGGGCGTGAAAGGCTCCAAGTCCATCAAATTTTTCGAGCCCAAATGCCAGCGGTTCGAATCGTGCGTGGCAGCCGCCGCAAGCTTCATTCTTGATTCTCTGCGTCGCAATCATTCTCTGCGTCAGCCCGGGTTCGGAAGGCACCGGAGTCGTGTCCACACAAGGCGGCGGATCCTTGACGACACCGCGCAGCAAATCGTGAAGCACAAACAATCCCCGAGTCACCATCGACGCTTCGTCTCCGCCAATGGTGAGCACACTTCCTTGGGTCAGCAATCCGCCGCGCGCCGGATCCTCAGTCAGATCGTAAATCATCAGGGATTGCCCGGTTTGCCTGACAGGTGTCGAAGTGGCCGAAGCAACTTTCGAGGAAGGCTTTACCTGCAATTTGTAATGCTTGGCCAAGCTGGGAGTCGCAAACGTAATCTGAGCATTCAATACTTCGGACATGGGACGATTATGCTTCAAGGCGACATGCTCGAAGAATGCGATCGTCTCCTGCCGCATGTCCTCTGCTAAAGCTGGATCCCAGTTCGGAAAGCGTTCCTTGTTGGGATTCAAATTGGCGAGCGAATCCAGATTCAGCCACTGAGCCACGAACTGCTTTCCACGCTCGGTCGCACGCCGGTCGCGGAGCATTCGATCAACTTGTTGCTCGAGTTTCGAAGGATCAAACAAATCGCCATCTTTCGCCGCTTCAAATAGCTCTTTGTCGGGCGAACTGCCCCACAGGATATAACTAACGCGACTGGCGAGTTCATATTCATTGGCTGGCCAGGCCGTTCCGTCGCCTCGTTGATTCTCAAGTCGATAGAGAAAGCGAGGAGACTGCAACATGGCTTGAAGAATCAATCCCGCAGCCTCTTCAAAACTGCCACTGCTACTGGCCAACGTCGTGGAAATCCCGCGATAGGCGATGACCTCGTTCTCGGATATGGGACCGCGCAAAATCCATTGCCCCATGCTTTCGATAAAAGCCCCCACGTCATTATCGGTGAACTTGCGTTTTTTCGTGAAACGCCGGACGAAAGCCGCCATATCCAGCTTGGCAACAACTTGTTCCGCCAGCATGCCGTAAGCTTCAATATGCTTGAGATCTACATTCAGGTTATAAGCCGTATTGGCAAAACCATCTGCTCGCAGATCTTTCGGCAGAATGGCGCGTGCTTCGATTTCGATATCGACGCCCAAAGTCGTTCGCACCGTGGCGATGTACTCATTCACCGTGAGTCGTCGAACGTAGCGTTCCGAAGACCCACTTCCGTGAACGAACAGGACGGGATCGACGTACCGCAAGCTCCACTTTGCACCGGAATTCACCCAATCGACGAGGATCTTTTTCTCAGCAGGCAATAGCGGAGGACGATCGTGTGGCATATCGTCGGAAAGAATCGACTGGATGAGCAGGCTATCTTGTGCCTTGCCGGGAAGGATGGCTGCTCCGCTATCACCGCCTGCGAAAGCGGCCTGTTTGTGCGTCAGATCCAGACCCCCGTCCGACGAAAGAGCATCATGACATTCGCTGCAGCGGTCAGCGAGAATTGGAGCCACGTGCAATGCGAAATGATCCGGTCCAGCCAGTTCGCGCCGAGCCACCGGCGCTGCTTTGAATTCCTCTCCAGCTGCAAAGTTTTGCTCGACTTCTTTGACCGACAAGGCACGATTAAAGATAGCGACAAGATGCATTGTCCCGCGCCACTGGCGACCACCGCTAACTTCGTCACCGAAGGTAAGTCGAAAAGTCTTATTCCAGTTCTGCAAATTGCCCTTGGTCTTTCCTGCTGTGACCTGTTCGCCGTTTACATAGATCTTGACATTGCCCGCTCGATCTCGCGTACAAGCCACGTGTGCGAGTTCTGTGTTGGCGACCCTTTCCTTGGTTGAAATAGAAGGAATGCCATTGTCGGAGGTCGAACTGCTGCGCAAGCGCACATCCCACTTCGTTTTATCCTGGCCCAACGTTACATTTCGATGCGTCGAATCACTGGACAAGGACAACACACGCGCCGGACCATCCTGCGTTGTATTTGCAGGCTGCAGCCAAGCTTCGACAGTGATTTCACCACTACGAACAACGGCCGAGGAGATTTTTTGCGCTGGCTTGTTGGATACGATTTTGGCATTGCCCCGAATGATCAACTTGCCAGCCTCGCGTCGAATGGCATCGCGATTTCCGATGCGAAGATCTACGGGGCTGCCAAATCCACTGCGATCGCGAATCCAGCCTTCTTCCTGACCATTAAAGTCGTATAAGGCTACGATTCCTTTACTTACTCGATCTGAACCGAAACGATCTGTAGCGGCAGTTTCTTGAGCATGTGAGTCGCACGCAACGAACGCCAACAGGATTGCCGCCGATGTTGCAACAATCTGCTTGCGATCTATAACCAAATTCATAATTGGCTGAATCGAATTCATAGGAGCTGTTTTTTGAGGACGAGAGATGCCTACATTTTCAGATAATTTTAGCCAAGAATCAATCGAAATAATGGGAAGCTCAGAATGAATCCATGTTTCAGATTAGGCGGGCAGAGTGCGACTGCGAGCCGTCGTAATGAGTGTGGCCAATTCTCTAACTCTCCCTCCTGCGCAGCAGGTTCTCGAGGGAGAGTCGGCCTATCAGGGCCGGAGAGGGTTTTTTGCCTGATTTCCTCGCGCCTTGCTCAGGTTCTAACCTATAAAGAACCTTGCGTAACTCAGGACGCGGATTTTGCAGATGCTTACACATCAAGGTTCGTGAGCTGGACGTTTTTCTAGCTAGCTAGCGCCTTGTGGCTTGCAAGAGAACAACCAGAAAAACCCGCGACTAACGACTCGCAAACCACCCTAGGTATCCGATTGCACCGGATACTCACGTTTGGTGATCAAGTAGCAAGCTATCCCAAGAACGATGACGGTATACGAAACAATGATCAACATCGTAAAAAAAACACCTTCGTCGCCAAACAGAAAGGGAACGTCGCGGTGGTTGATTATTTGGCCCATGTCGCTCCATTCCGTCATCAACGTTCGCAAGCGATAGCTGATCGTGAACTGATTGATCGTGGCGGGAATCCAAGCTCCCAACCCTTCGATCACCAGCGAAAAGATTACCGCGACAATCGTAGCCCGTCGGAAGAACACGGCACCGATCAGTAGATAAATTGCCGCGTAGGCGATGGCCGCACACAGGGATGTTGCAGCCAAGGCAAAAGCGCCTTCTACCTTATCCTCTATGCCGCTCAGGAAACTCACCAAAACCGAACTCACGATGCAGTAAGATGCAGTCCACAGCACGGCTACAATGTATTTCCCAAGAGCTAATGTAATTCTGCCTCGCGGACGCATGCTGAGATGAATCCAAGTCTGCGCTTCGATTTCGCTGCCGACGGCCGAAGTGGCCCACAAGAGCAGACCCAACATACTGCCTATCTGCGGGACCAACAGGTAGCAAATGAAGATCCAGATTTCCTGAGGAACGTCATCGGGCGCCTGGTAATTCAACGCGGCTGCTAGCAGAGCAGGGAAGCAGCAGAACGCGATCCAAATCATCACTCGCGCAACGGTCATCGTGCGAATGAGTTCAAATCGAATCACGTGGATAATAGCTTCAAACATTTTGGCACGTTACCACAACTATTGATACTCGATAGCTTCCTGACCTCGGTGCACACTTAGCAACAGATCAAAGGCCGATTCCAGACTACCATCCGGAGATTCCAGGCTGCTGATGACAACGCCTTCCAACCGAGACAGTTCCAGCAATCGTGCTTGAAATGCCCCCTTATCTTTAACGCGAACCTGCAAAGTATTACCGTTATCATTGAAATCCATTCCTCGAATCCACGCTTCTTGCGATAGAGCTTCTGCGAGGATCGAAAGTCCTTGGCCTGAGATTTTGACTTCGACCGGAAAGCCTCGCAGCATCGCCCGCACTTCAGTGGCATCACCGCTGGCTAGAATGCGGCCTCCATGAATAAGCAAGAACGAAGTAGTAATCGCCTCGACTTCGTGCAAAATGTGACTGGCCAAAATCAGACTCTTCCCCTGATCTACCCAGTTGTTCAAGAACTCGGTCAACTCGTGGCGCGCAATTGGATCCAACCCATTGAACGGCTCGTCCAAAATGAGCAGCTCTGGATCATGCGCGATGGCTTGGGCCAGTTTGCTACGCTGTCGCATACCCAACGAGTAACTGCCGATCGGCCTATGCATATTGGGCTCCATGCCAACTTGCGTCAAAGCCTTTACGGCTCGCTCGTAGGCTTCTTGGCGGGTGAAGCCATGCAGCCCCGTCAAGTACTCGACCCATTGCAGGGCACTCACGTTGGGGTAGAGGATGTCGCTGGCAGGGCACAGTCCAATGCGGCTAAGTACCGAACGATCCTGGTGCGGATTCTGCCCGAATACTTGAACGTCGCCGATCGAGGGAGCAAGAACGCCGGTAATGAGATTGATAAAGGTCGTCTTTCCGGAGCCGTTGGGACCAACCAACCCATACGCCCCAGGTGCAAGATCTAGATTTGCATCACCCAAGCCGATCACGGTTCCATAGAAGCGTGAGACGTGTACTAATTCCAGGATGGAAGCATGAGAGTTTTGAGTATTCATCAGGCACGCAACCTCGCTAAGACCTGACGACGGATAAACCAAACGCAAACGGCGGTAAGAATCCCTAAGACCAAGAAGTAGGGCCAAATCGCCTTGTCTTCTGGGTACAAACCGAAAACGTATTGTTGGACACGTCCCAGAACATGGAAGGGAGAAATCAACTCCCAGTCTGAGTATTCCAAAATTTCATTGAGCTGGTCCTCGGAAAACCCATCCCTACCAGGTTCGCCTCGACCTTGACGTCTCGGAGGAGGTCCCTGTTGTTGAAATCGCCGCGCGTTTTCGCCGATCAGCATCACCCCGTAGGAAACCCAGCCAATCACCCAAAACGAAAACCAACTAAAGACGGCGTAACGCGATTCACTGGTGAGCGCCGAACAGGCTAAAGCAATGGCTGAAACCGGAACCATCAAAGTCGCTGAGGCCAGGATGACGCGCAGGGGCAGATCCCAAGTATCGAAGATGACTTTCCAATCCGGCGACAGCGCCAAACCAACGCAATACAACAGTAGGGCCGGCATCGTGATGATGATGGCCATAAAAGTCCAAATCACAAAGGCTTTGCCAAGCATGTATCCCCAGACCGACAAAGGCCGGGAAAAGTACAACAAGTAGCCTTTGTTGCGGAAGTCGGAAGAAATCAAGCGCGTCGAAACCATCGCCACCACCAGCAACATCAAAATGGCTTGCGGATAGCGAAAGAAAAGTAAGATCAGCGATGCCCATGCTTCGTGCCTGACACTCGCCGGATCCGTCATGACCGCTTGAGCAAACTCACTGGTCGTGCCAGCCGCTAGGGCAATGCCTTGCATGGCTTGCCGAATTTGCGGATCGCTAAGTGATTGTTCGTAAACGAAAAAAAACACTCCCACGAAAACTGCTGGAACCCAACTAACCAACAAAGTGCGACTGAGCCATGTGGATCGGAATGCCAAACGCACTCCTGTCATAGCCACCACCCACCAGCGATTACTCGCCTCGGTCTTCTCTCCTTCCCAGTTCCGATAACCTACATCATGCAAAGGCACGTTCAGCCTCCAAAACTGTATTGAAGAAGATCTCTTCTAATGAATTTCTGGCTGGTGACATCTGGCGAATCAGTACGTTAGCCTGAGAAGCAGCCTGCCAAATCGCGGGGCAGTTTTCATCGCCAACACCTGCCACCCAAACGGCACCCTTCTTTTCGACCTTGGATCCAATGCCTTGCGCCACCAAGTTTTCGGAGAGGATACGAGCATCAGGATAAGGATCGTTTTCCGTCGACCGCTGCTGAGGTTCAAC
>JBCCEO010000039.1:0-20685 GCA_039030255.1 Planctomycetota bacterium
AAGTGCTTCATCAGGGTCAAATCAAGTGTCCGTAGCGATTCAGACATCGGCTCCAGCTCTTTGACTTGCTCTGCCTTCAATGTCTCGTTGCCGCCACCTGGATTGGGCCACAATTCCGGTCCTGGACTGGAAATGCCCGTGTTGGCTCGCCCGTTGTAGATTGATCGCCAGTCGCTCAATTTCAAATGATGCAAAGTTTTGCTCCGCGCAAGTCCAGTGAGAAACTTTTGAGTCAGTCCAGGACCGCCTACCGTTAAATTCGAAAGTTGCTTGAGATCAGCCAGAGCAGCTCCTTCGTCATCTCGATAGACTTGGATCGTTAGGTCGCTGAGGTTGCTAGCGGTACGAAGTTGTCGCAAAGACGCTGAATCTCCGATTGCACTATACAAAATGAGCTGCTCCAAGGCGGGCAGATTTGCCATCTTGTCAAGTGCTTCGCGCGATACGAAATCACGCTGGGTGATAACTCGAAGAAACCTCAACTCCTTGAGCGAGTCGAGCGACATGAGGGTGTCATTCGTAAAATGGGTCATACTGAGTGTACGTAACTTTGTAAGTTTTCTCAGGGACTCAGCAAGTTCGGCATTCGCGTCCGGTTCCAATCGGTATTGATAGGTTCGATGTGAAATCTCAAACGAGGTCAAGTTGGTAAAATGCCCGACCCGCCAGGCAGCTTCTCGGGTAATTCCTTCACTGTCTGGATTCAGTCGTAGCCCAACTACAGTCGAGCCGGCCAATCCTTTCAGCACTTCCTCGGCAGGGTGGTTGTGAGAGACGAGGTCAAAAGGGCCCTTGAGAAACCCCAGCATCTTGTAGACACTCGCTCGCGTCTTTGCATCGAGTGTTCCGGGAAGAAGGATGCTGTGAGGCTCATTCCCGATCGACTGGATGACCGATCCATGGCGACCGAAGACACCAAGATTTATACCTGGCTCTAAACCAGACTCCAGGCCCGCCTGAGATCGGGGAGTTACCAGCGGACCGCGTGGGTCTGAGGAGCTACCATCAATCAGCTGTACTATTCGTTGCAGCGTAGCTGCGTCACGTTTTCGCCAATCCTCTGCCGCAATTTCAGGCTCGCTTGATAGTGACCGAATGTACGCGGTGATGGCCTCCAGCTTCAGATCCGGCATGTCGTAACTGAGATTCATGGGGCGGTAGCCAGCAACCTGTACTGCATTGGCTTCAGTAATGGACTCATAAACATAATCTTCGTCCATCGTCCGCAGCACCATCGGACGACGGCCTTTTCCCTGCGCGAAAACTTGCCGCGGTTGGCCCCAAAATGGCCCATCGAATACAGGCCCTGTTGAAGGGAATTCATAAATGTCGGTAAGAAACCGGCGTTCTCCCGCCATGGAGTCGCCGATCCTGTGGCAGCGACCGCAGTTGTACTGCTCAAAGACCATTTTGCCGGCTGTGATCAATGCAGGACCGTTGGAATCCGACGCGCTGCAGCACTGCTGTAGAACCACAAGCACAAAGAACAAAGAAACATTTCGCTGAATCATGGTAATCGCTCGCAACTAAATTTGCTGAATCAATCGCTGAGACTCGTTGCTCTCAGTCGGTCTCGTAATGGGTGCTCTGACGTCTCAAACTGATCAACGATCCGTTCCGACTGCTCGGCGAATGGAAGAACCTCGCGGATGTAGTCGTGCCTGTTTTCAGAATTGACGGCCTCAACACGTAAAGGGAGTACTAGGTGAGGGCATCCCGGCGACGGGCGCCGCCGGCCTCACTAGGACGTATATTCGATCCATCATGGAATCTGCTGAGCATCCGGCCTGCCTGAAGCTAGGTCACCGATGTCTGCCTCTGATAAGTTCGCATTCGCACGCCAATACAAACTGATGTCCTTTGGCAGACTTTCGGAGATCTGCACAACGGACTCACGGTCAAGAGGAGCTTCGATTGTCAGGCTAGCGCAGTTCTTGATCTTCGATAGGGATGCTAAGTCGCCTGCAGAACCTGACCAGCGTTGTGTCAGTACAAGTGACGGGCGCGGCGGCCAATCTGAGCTGCTGCAATCCAGGCCCAACTTTATCAATTTCTTGACCGCTCCCCACTCTGCGTCGCTCTGGGGGATAAAGTGCCTGGAAACGACAGAGAGTTCTCTTGCTTTGTCTTGCCCATGGAACGCCCAGGATGTCACATTGGGACATCCTTGAAGGTCCAGCAAATCCAGCTGATCCGCCAATGGCAATAGCGAAAGCATGTCCTCATCCTGGATTTCTCGACTGCCGCTCAGCGAGAGGACAGAGAGCGCTGGATGAACTGAGAGGCTCTGCAGAACGCCCTCGGTATCTTCGGTGTTGATCGCAAGAACCAATTTAGTGACATGCCCCAACTGTGCGAGTTCAACGCTGTCCTGAATTCTTGTGACGGGCAGTTCGAGCCTGCGAAGCGGCTGAATCTTCCCAAGTGGTAGGATTGAAGTGTCATCCTCACGTGGCACTCGAAGCACAAGGTTCTGTAGAGTTGTACTCTGAGAAAGCGAGTCGATTGTCTCAGTATTTAGACTCTCGTAAGCCATGTCCTCATAATCCTGGGATCGTGTTGGCAGCGAGACAGACAGTCTCTGCAGGCGCGGCAGGCGGGCGACATTTTGTAGCAGTTGGTTCGAATAGCCTGTCAGCCGCAGACTGCGGAGCTGTTCGAATGGAGCAAGTACCTGCCCCAATTCTTCAGCATCCTCAGGGCTGACTGATATCTCCAACGCCTTCAGCTGGTCTTTGAGCGGTGCCAGGAATCGAAATGTTTCCGGCGGACAGTCTTCAGCAGACAAGAGCAGTTGATCAAGCTGGCTATTTGCCATCATCTTGATGAAGCCTTCGTCGATATCACTGTTGCCCCATACCCAAAGATCAAAGGGGCGTTGTAGTTTTGTCAACTCGCGTTCAACATCCCGCAGAAGCGGGGCCGGCGGAATATTAGTCAGAAGGATCTGATGATTTCGCGCACCGGTAGGGTCGGTCATGGCTCCGCCATTCACGCCTCCTGCATCTGTGCCCGTCATGCCGCCGAAGCGTGCAAAAATTGCATTGACGCGTCTCAGAACGGCAGCGTCCGAGCTTCGAATATCATCGGAGTACGGCGCGGCAAGATCAGGGGAGTCACTTAGCGACTTGACATACGCGAGGAGTGATTCAGTTTCAGCCGATGTCGGCTCCTTGAATTCCCTCGGCTTCCGTTCAAATTCGGCACCAACAACAATGCACTTCGTTTCGTCCAGAACGGATTCTCGGAAGTAATCATCATCGAAAGTACGAGTTTTAATGGGCCATTTAGTCACATTGAATCTTCCAAACAGGTGCGGGGGCGAGTCAGCAGGAACGTTCTCCGGCCTCACATATACCTCTCGCTCGGAATTCCAAAACGCGCCATAAAACGGCGACCCATCCGAACTGTCTCGAAAGCGTGCGAAGGGTTTTTGTATGTAGGGCCGTTGACTGTAATCTTCACGGTCTCGGTAAACTTCGTGACACTTGTTACACCCGCGTTCAGTAAACAAGTGCTGGCCAGTGGGAATGTTGTGCCGTTTCTGCAACCTTGCTGAGACTGGTTTTTCGAGCTTTTCGTTGTCGACTGTAGTGTCAGCCGTTCGCCTTTCCGAAGATGCTTGGGCTGTCGATCTTGCCGAGACAAGTTGCAATTGCATCAATAACATTGCAATAGCCAAACCAACGTAGGGCAGACGACCGGTCGGCATGTGCCTCGACTTCAGCATTTGAAATCTCTCTGCCACGCGACTTGAAGGCGTCGCCATAGAAAGACTGATTACTGGAACCTGACGATCTGCCTGGCTGATCACGCTCCACAAAGCTCTTGCATAGGCCGAGCGACTGATACTCCCAGCCAGTACCTGGGCATCACATGCTAGTTCCTGCGAATGTCGCAGCTCGCGAAATGCCAGCCAGGAGATGGGATTCCACCACATGAACGTGCGGATCATAAGGGCCATCAAGGTGACAAGGTGATCCCTGCGCTGGTAGTGCGTGAGTTCGTGAGCCAAGACGGCAGCCAGCTCTTCTTCTGTCAACTCTTGGTGAGTTGCCTCAGAGATAACGATGACGGGGCGAAGGAACCCGACCAGAGCTGGTGAGCATGCAACGGGGCTAACAAGGACTTGCGAGGTGCGACGAAGCCGCTCTGTTCGAGCAATCTCGACTGCCATTGCTGAAAGGCTATCCGAAATCCAGCAATGCGCTAGGAACCGTTTGCAGAGAAACATTTGTCTCAGTACCCAACATGCAAATGCCACAGAAACGACTAACCAAATTGTTGCGAATACCCTTGCGATTTGGTGTGGGCCAATCGCTGATATTACCGCAGTCGCAGCATTAGAACGGGGCGAAAGAGTCGGAACGTTATCGTCACGGAAGGCATCGGAACTTGTCACAAGCGGTGGTCGGCCAGATTCCATCGGCGCTGCAGAGGTAGCGAAGGACTCCTCAGCCTGCCACTCAGGCGCTGAAGGCGCAATGGAACTGGACGGTATCGGGTCGTGCTCGCGAAACTCGGTAGAGGCATCGTCCGTGACGAAACTACTTTCTGGCCGGGCGCTTTCGATAGTGGCAGTTTGCAGCATCTCTGATGCCGAAGAAACCACCTGTTGGCGATCCACCGGTTCGACAAACGCAACTTGTTCACTCAGCACCGGAAGGTCGAAAAGTGGCGGAATTGCCAGTTTGAGCAACACTCCAACCCATAGCCACCGCTGCAGCTCGGGCCTTGTTTGGAGCCAACTCTGACGACGGAAAAAAAATATTAAACCAACGAGAGAAATTGCAATAAGGCTGTTCCAGGTTATGTAAGTCCATACATATTGGGATAGTGCGTATATCATTCGAGTTCTCCCAAAATTTCCTCAATCGTAGCTTTGTCTTCTGGACTCAGTTTCACCTGTCCGACTAGGGACTGAAGCATCGGCACAACATCCCCGCCGAATAACTGACTTGCGATGTGACTGACCTGATCATTTGCGTAAGCTTCACGGCTGATGGTTGAGGAGAAGGTGTGCGGTCTTAAGGAGCGGTCAGCGACCACGAGTCCCTTCTCAATCAGACGCTCCAGCAAGCTCTTTACAGTCGTGTGCAACGACTGTGAGTGTTCGCCGTAGACCGCTTCAACAGTCTGTCTGACAGTCGAGGGTTGTGAATCCCAAAGACTCTTCAGGATCTGCAACTCAGTTTCGGGTACGCGTTTTTTCATCTGCATGTGTCCTTTTCGATCAGGTCTAGAACACACTTTATGGCAAGTCGCCTTAGAGACAAGTGTCAAAATTAGAATTTATTGCAAATTGCCTTAGTTTCCCGCATGCTCCTTGGTTTGTCCGCCAGCGGTTCAGCCTGACAAGGATCGCAAACTCTGACCGCTCTAAATGACGCAATTCGAGGAGCTAGTCGTGATACTTTGGCGATTTAGAAGTTTCGAAACAATGATCATTTCATTGCATCGTCTTTATCGCGAGACACCGAAGAAAGCAAAGTGAATTTGCAAAGTACCCAAGGTAGCATCGGCCACCTTTTAGTACGATTTGAGCTGATTGATCGAGGAGAGGACTACGTAAACACTAGACCGCTGCGTTTAACCCCGTAAGCAGTAAGGGGTGGCCAACGAAACGAACGATTCCGGACCGATTGTTGGCTCCAACGATTCGTTGACTCATGTCATCGCAGCACCGTTCGCAAAGGGAGCACTAATCCTGTTTGTTTCTGAACCTTTTGAGAATTCTCTCGATCTTGGGCGAATACGACAGACCATATTTGACCTTGAATATGTCAGCGTAAATAACGGCCAGTTGTCCCCTTAGCCTGACGTAGTCACCCAGATTCGGCTCTTTTGCGTCGGCTGAGGCGTGTTGCTCGATCTCTTTTTCGAATTCTGCGAGGTTGGCATCCCACTCGTCGAAAGGCACCATCTCCAGGGTCCCAATGATACTCGACTTAATGTAAGCCAGCTGTAGTTTCTTGTTCCCTGATTCAATGAGCAGCTCGGAGTATTCCTCTTGGGCCGTTATGATTTGCTCCATGTTCATCGTGTCGTTTGGATCGTCCGGTGCGACCTTAATCACCTTAACTTCATACCTAATGAAGTCAGCAATATGGTTCGGCTCAGTAGCCAAGGCGGGAGCGAGGAAGACCGTAAAAAAGAGAGCGACGAGGGCTTTGGAGGAAGCGTTTAGGATTCGTTGATTCATGGCGATTACTTTCTTAGATGACAGGATGTTTGCACGAGTGTTTTGGCATTTCACGATCCGCTTGTCCGGGGGTCCACGCGCCGAGTTCGTTTTTCGGAATGTGTTCATCATTCTTTCTTTTCTCCGTTGACCGACGTCTCGTTCGCCTTCAACCTTTGAACAAAGTCCACGAAACGCTGGGGATCGCGAGCGGTCACAACGGTCCGTTTGCCATCACTGCGAGTGAACTCAAATCCCTCGTTTCCATCTCCAATGAAGCCGCGAGTCCCGTCCATCCGTCTTCTCCACCCCCAACCCCACAGATCGCGGATGGGCCGGATGGTGCAGGTGCGGATTGATTGGACATCCTCGATTCGGGTCTTGCTCTTGAAGGGCCCCATTCCGACCTTGATGCAGATGTGATCGACCTCGACGGTGATCCTGCCAAGCACCCCGATCAAGACGAAGTGAATTGCTGCGGGCATTACGAGGAATTGCAGTCTCGTGAAATCAGGGCCTTGGCTTGACGTGTTGCTAAAGACGAAAAATGCAGCGATCACAAGCCACAAGGCTGCCGCCATCTTGTAAATGATCCAAATATGGTTCGTTTCGCGAATTCTTTCCGCTCGCGGAGTGTCGACGGAAAGGGAGTACTCTTCCAGCGAATTGATTAGGCTCATCTCTTCGAGATATCGCTGGCGTGCTGCAGGTTCGCCCCGCAGAATGTATTCCAATCTCTGCAGCTGCGAATCGGTAATCTCTCCGTCCGCATATGCACGGGCGAGGATTCTGAGTTCTTCTCTCATGCTACACCTCGATCGGCGAGTTTATTCCGAACGCAGTCACCCAGACGGTCACGTAGCACATTGACCAGACTGTAGAGGCGACGGACGTTTTGCCCAAGCTGCCGAGCAGTCTTCGCAACGGAATCACCGCGTACGTGGATGCTCAGGATTAGGCGTCGATCTGATGGTTGCAGCGTCCCCAAGCAATCCTCAAGTACCTGCCGCTCAAGCTCTGCTCTGCTAACACGCTGTTCAGCTTCCGCTGATAACAACTGAATCGTCTCTTCGCTGAGCACCAATCGATCCCGCGCACATTTCCGCCGATGCTTAAGGACTTCAAACCTCGCAACCACACACGCCCACCTAAAAAACGCATCTTCAGATCCGTCAGGGGCAAAATCCGCGAATTTGTTCCAGCATGCCAGACAAACCTCCTGCATGACATCGTCAGCATCCTGCGATGATGGCAGCATCGATCGGACGACGCCTCGAATAGCGCGCTCGTGTCGTTCAATCTGAGCGATGAACTGCTCGTAGCGATCTGTGAATTGGGGCTTTGACATACGGAAAGCAATCTCCTTACTCTGTTACTACCGCTCTCCGCGAACTTACCGAAAATTCTCCGGATTATCTCCGAGCACGTAACAAAGGCCTTAACGTGGTGGCCGGAGCGTCTTCACTGCGGAATTCTCGGACATTAGCCAAATCGGTGGGCTACGAGACAGCGTGTGGCGCCGAGGAAGCTTGCAGCAGCCCAAATGAGCCCATTGCTTGGCTGCCATTAACTTGCGCCGCAACTGGAGCTCTCCAACTAGATTGTAAGAAACGTGCAGCCAAGCTGCGGTCAACAATGTGTAATGAACATGAGGTGCTGCAGGAGGCGAGTTTTGGCCTTCGCCGTAGGGAGACAACATTGAGGTAAGGTTCGGCAGCCAAGGGAGTCGTCACCATGAGTATCAAACTCGAAACCGTTTTATTCACTACCTCAAGGCGAAAAACCTCTTATATGACGAGCACCATGCCTGAGTCATCAATCGAATTCTTGCGGCATTCTGTTGGCGGCGTTACTTATCGGCACTACGCCCTCCGCGACCCGCTTGCGTTTCGCGCTATCATGACGCTACCACAGCCGACTGCATGCAACGGGCTGATTCATGGGACGACGGTGAATGTCCGTGTTGTCGAAGAAAGTTTACTCAAGCGTAGACCTGTTGGCAGAATGTGGCACCCCTGACATGGGTGCCGCCACCGATGCTAGTTGCTCAATGGAATCAACCCGAACGAGATTGTGCAACTTGTGGGACTTAGCGGCATTGCACTGCGGTCGGTTTGCAAATTGAACCTTAATCGAACTTCGCGAAGTCGATGCAACTACGGGATTTTTTTAATCCGCTTACGTGTTTTACGCCAACGCTAGTCGCTGTCTCTGGGATTCTTTGAGTAGTCCATTTTAATTGGCGTAGGGCCTTCGACGGGACCAATGAGTTGCCCCATTTGGTTTCGGAACCTCTCGACGACATCTCGTTTAAGCAACCAACGATGAAAATCTGCAGGCGAAGTGTTGTGGTGCTGTACGGATTTGTATCCAGCAGGTGCCTCGATGTCCATTCTTACAGGAAATTGAAGCCAATTCTTCTGGAATTCTTCAGACAGCATCCAGTTCAAATAGAGTTTTGCTGCAGCTTTGTGCTTGGCCTGCTTGGGAATCGCGGCAGTTTGGAACCAAGTCAAAAAATAGTCTTCTTTGGGAAGCAAGAAACGGGTCTTACTCTCTGGCATAGATTCAAATGACCAAAACGTTGTAAAGCTGGCAGCGTACCAACCGTTGTTGACAGCCACGTAGGGCATTGCAGTACCTCGCACCCATTTGGGCTCGTTTGCGACGAGTTTCTTCAGGTAGTCCCAACCGTACTTTTGTTTCAAGTTCCAGAACTGATAAAGCACAGCATCGTCATCGTGGGGATAAGTCAGAATGATTTTGCCTTTGAGAGAATGAGCGAGATAATCCAGTGCGTCACGCGGTACATTGCCTTCGCCAAGCATTTCGACATTAACGTAGTTGCTAAATGTTACGCCATATAAACCAGTCCACCGGCCATGCGGGTCTTTGTAGTCAGGGAAGACTTTTTCCCAATTCTTAGGCCGGTATACGTCCAACAAATCACGTTCGGCGTAGTGGGTGAAGTCGTGTAGTGTCTGGAATTGGATGACATCGGGGACGTTGATTTTTCCCCCAGCATCACGGGCGTTGTCATACCGAGGTGCGTGATTGATGCTCACATCCACAGTGTGCGTGACTTTGATCTTCGGGAACCGCTTCTTGAACATATTCAAGTAGTAATCGATTTGATCTGGTTTATCGCCCCCCGCACGGAGAACAAGACTGCCTCCCTCGTCAATTGCCGCTGCGTAGAGTACGTCCAGGGTTCTGGTTTCAATATCGTCAGTCTGAGCTGGTGCGTTTCCTGTGGCAAAGGTGCACACTGCAGCAAAACATGCGATCACTCTTGAAAGTTGTTTCTTAACCATGGCCCAAAGTTGCCCTTTTCTATTCAGCGAATATTATCTCTTTAAACCTATGAAACTATGTGGTGCCGTTCGCAAATTTGTATGAACGTTCAACGATGCTCTTAACGATTTCCAACTCGGCTACGTCTCGTGGCGAGAAGACTAAAATGAGGCCAATTGACCTTTGACCTTGGGTCACCAAATAGTGGTCTTCACCCCAGCCTTTGGACGTTACTTCCATTGCGTCTTGTTCAGGCAATTGCAAGTGCATACTGCCATTGTCTGGATGAGGGTGAATATGTGCGAATTCACGACCAACCATAAACGCATCGCGATTGCATGAGGCATCGCTGTGCAGTACCAAAGCACGTGAGCCTGGTACAGAAATTCCGCTTGGTTCGTTCTCAACGTTCGGAAGCGAAAAGCACCATTCGTGCAATTTTTCGACAACGCGGTCAGGACCATGTTGTGTCAATTGAGAATGAGGCAAGCTAGAGGTTGTTTTCGGCTTCAGCCCATCTCGTAGGGGAAGTTCAAGTGTGCTATTCATACAACTCCTCGGTCCTTTTTCAGCGTTTACGTAGTTGCTACTAGCGAGGCGACCAATGAGTCGAGCATCTCTAATGTTCGCGAGCCTTTGAGTGAACCGTTTTCGTCAAATGCTGCATGGGACTTGGCGACCAAGACTTGCTCAGGGAGGATGTATCCCAGAATGTCTCGGAGGCGCACCAATCCATGAAATCCCCCCATGACACCCGGCGATGCGGCGAGCAGCCCCGCCACCTTTCCTTTGAAGCCAGCTAGATGACGGGCATCTCCTTGAGGACGAGAAATCCAGCCGATTGCATTTTTCAATACTCCGGAGACTGAACCGTTGTACTCGGCCGAAGCAACCAAAATCGCGTCATGTGATCCGAGCATGCTATGAAGCTTCTGGGCACCATCTGGTATACCCTTCGATTTTTCTAAATCTCCGTCGTAGAGTGGGATCTCAAACTGCTTCAGGTCAACTACCGTGACTTCACCTCCTGCATCACTTGCTTTCTGGCATGCCAGTGAGAGAAGAGTCCTATTAAAAGACGTTTCTCGAACACTCCCAGCAAAGGCTAGAATCTTTGCTTTACTCATTCAAATATCCGTCAAAACAGACATTCCGTTGCAACCACTTATCTCTGCTTGCAAACGATAATTGATATTGGTTACTAGATGCAACAAGGTACATTTTTGTAACCAACTCGCATGGCGTACAACTAATGGACTAGGCGAATAGAAAGATGCTCTTCTGCTTTCGTCGTGAGGGTCGAATTGGCATAACTAATTCTGCGAGCGGTTTGACCCAATGAGGAGGAAGAGCTCGCGGCACCGGTGTTTTGGGGGTGTAGCGAGGGAACAATCATGTGACCAAGTAACAAGTATGGGGTAGAGATGGGGAAAAAGAAAAAACAAAAAATCGAAGGACCTTGCCCGATCGCACAGGCGATTGAGATCTTTGGTGGGAAATGGAAGTCTTCGATCCTTTACCATTTGGAGCAAAAAGGAACGCTCAGGTTTAGTGAGTTGCACCGAGTAATTCCCGGAGTGTCAAAACGGATGCTGACACTCCAGCTCCGCGAACTAGAACGAGATGGTCTTGTACAAAGAGATTACTTCCCTGAGATTCCACCTCGCGTAGAGTACTCCACCAAATCCACAGCTGAATCTCTAGTGCCGGTCTTCCAGGTTATCGACGACTGGGGCAAAAAGAATCTAAAAGCTGTCCACAAAGCTCGCCGTGACTACGACAGCAAGAGCGAGTGATATTTGCCAATATCGACAGCATTGGCTTCATCGACCAATGCAGGTTACGGCTGGACCGAACTGATCTAAGTTGGACAATTCTTTGTCGGGGTGAATCCTGGCAGCCACCAGAGGTGCCTATTGCTTGACTGCATCTCAGCGAGTTTGCCAGTTCGCTTAGAGCTGGCGGAGTGACACACTTCACGCATTTCGGCGACAGGCTACACGAAAGAGGTTGCATCGACTTCCAGGCGGAAGCGGATCCGGATCAGGCATCTGACTCGCTTCGGTGTTCGGATTGAAACACTCCGGTCCGCCGACTACCGGAGCGGCAGTTAGATCTTTGTATACCATATGGCAATCGGTGTAGGTTGTTTTTTCGAATCGTAGTACCCGACGCATCTCGCCAAGGTCTAGAAGATACAATCCCTTGCGAAAGAGCAGCAAAACGGTCAGGCTGGTTCTTGTAGTTGTGGATACTAAATACGAAGCGAGATTAGCTTGGATTTGAGGTTAGGAAAAGAGTATGCAAGATGAGCAAACTGACGGGGATGGCGATGATATTCCTCCGATTGTGAACGAGCCGATGGAGGTGGGGTCGGAGAATCCGTTTGCGCCGTCAGTTGCGGAATTGACCGAGGATCTTGCGCATGGCGCTGTTCGGACAAATATGCCAGGAATTATCTGGTTGGTGTTTGCCTTGACACTCGTACTGTTCGTCGCTCTGACCTTCTTCATGGGTCTGTCTGGTGTCTGGGCTGTGGCGGCACTTATCGGCGGGATGATTCGCCTTCCGTTCTGGCAACGGGCGTTTACAAAACGGCACCCCGAGAAGTCTTTGCCGAATCCATTGGCTTCGCTTGCAGCTTCTTTTGTTTTCGTGCTGCTGGCCTGGATTGCCTCCTTTCTTTGCTTCGCCGTCATTTGCGTGCCAACTGTCTTTCTAACCTCAGGCATCAATGCCAGTAGCACGACAATCACTGTAATTTCCTGCGTCAGCGGAGCTATCGGGCTGATTGTGTTTTCCTTTCTCTGTTTCCTATCGTTGCGCTTGCCCATTTGAGGTTTTCTGAGGTTTAGCGAAGCTATGCAGTAGCATGTGATATGATGAATCCATGAGCACTACTACCAAACCCTCGTCCACCCAAGCTCGACAGCGTGTTAAACATCGCGACTACACGTTCCTGGGTATCACGCAAAGTCTTTGCCCGGATTGCTTGGCCGTGGTGCCAACCAAAATCTTGACGCGCGGCAAGCGTGTCTACTTTCGCAAGACTTGTCCCGAGCACGGTACGCGCGAAGACTTCATTTGCAGCGATGTTTCACGCTACGACATGCTTGAGACGAGCTTGCCAGCCAAGATGCCTCAACAGACTTTCTCAGAAGTCTCGAAAGGCTGCCCCTACGACTGTGGCATTTGCCCCGAGCACGAACAACACACGTGCATTGGTGTGATCGAGATTACCGACGGCTGCAATTTGACTTGTCCCATGTGCTACGCAGCCAGCGCACCAGGAAAGAACCACAAGTCGCTGAAGCAGATCAAAGCTGCTATCGATCGACTTGTCGAAGCGGAAGGCCGCGCGGAAGTCATGCAGCTGTCTGGCGGCGAGCCTACGTTGCATCCGCAGCTACTGGATGCTGTTGATTATGCGCTCGAGCGGCCGATCGATTACGTCATGATCAACAGCAATGGCATTCGCTTTGCCAGCGATCAGAGGCTTGTGGATGCCTTGGCTGCTCGCAGTGATCGCGTTGAAATCTACTTTCAATTGGATTCCTTGCGCGACGAGGAAATTGCGAAGCTTCGCGGCCAGTCGGGTTTGCTGGATGTCAAAATGAAGTCGCTGGATCGGCTGGCCAAGGCGGGCTTGAACGTCACCTTGGTGGCTACACTACAAGGAGGAGTCAACGACGAAGCACCGGCCGAACTTTTGGAGTTCGCCAAAGGCAGACCCGAAGTCACAGGACTGAGCTATCAACCCGCCACCTACAGCGGTCGCCACGTGTTGCCGGAAGAACTCGAGAAGCGAATCACCTTTCCTGATGTGGTCGATAACATTGTTGCCGATTCAAGAAACTGTTTCGACGATGATGACTTTTTTCCATTGCCATGTGCTCATCCTAACTGCCACTGGCTCGGACTAGCCGTACGCTCAGAAGATGGTTTTCTACCACTCACGAAACTGGTTGATGCCAAAGAGCATTTGGATCTCTTGGCAAATGGTATCAGCTTTACGCGAAGCAAGACTCAGACGCTGGCTCAGCAAGTCATGGCTCGTCTTGCCTGTGGCGAATCGGGATGCTGTACGCCTGCTGCTACCCAGGAGGTTGCTCAACAAGCCGGAATGGGCCTGCCAGTTTTAGACTCGGCTCAAAGCGCGGAGGAATGTTGCGAGACGCCGAGTTTGTCTGACGTCGAAGAATTCCTGGAAGGCGTGATGACGCAGTCCAAGGGTGCTCGCGACATGCTGCGAATCACGATTACTTCATTCTTGGACATGTACAATTTTGATGTGCGTCGCGTGATGAAATGCTGCACGCATCACGTATTACCCAGCGGGCATATCATTCCGTTCTGTGCCTACAACGTCCTCTATCGCGACGGAACTGCGGCCTTGCCTCCACTGAAGGACAAAGACGTCTACATGCCCACTCTTTGAGAAGTGGCAGAATCCGTCTAAGATTGCCTACGCGTCCGCTTATTTGAAGCCACGCTGTTTTGAAAAAAGGGATGATCAACTTACTCTCCCTCCCGCGCAGCGGGTTCCGGGCACCGAAGCTTGCTTTGGTCGTGAGAGTCGGGCTATCAGGCCCGGAGAGGGTTCTTCATCTGGCACGACGGATTCACGCCCGCCTCTCTCCGGCGAGAGGGTAAGTTCGCGTCGGTCAAACCAAATTGCATACGCAAAAAGCGCGGCTTCAAACATTCGCATGCTGTGGCACCCGCCTGCAACAACGCTTCCAACTTACCTCTTTCGAAATGGATTCCTATGCAGATTTGGCCCGCAATTGATCTTCTTGGTGGAAAGTGCGTTCGCTTGCAACAAGGCGACTACGATCGCGAGACGGTTTTCTCGGATGATCCAGCGGAAATGGCCCAGCGTTGGAAGGATGCGGGAACGAAGTACTTGCACTTGGTTGATTTAGACGGGGCGAAAGATGGCAGTCAGGTCAACGGCGAAGTCATCCGGCGCATCGTCGAGACAACGGGATTGATCTGCCAAGTAGGCGGCGGAATCCGCAGCGAGGAGACCATCGCGCGATTGCTGGACCTGGGCTTGAATCGAGTCATCGTTGGCACGCGTGCACTCCGTGAACCCGAATGGTTCGTGGAAATGGCCGACAAGTATCCGAATCAGTTGGTGCTGGGAATTGATGCTCGCGACGGGATGGTAGCAACCGACGGCTGGCTGGAAACCTCTTCGACAAAAGCCGTCTCCTTGGCCCAAGATATCGCGGCAAAGACCAGCAACGTAGCAGCAATCGTTTACACCGATATTGCTCGTGATGGCATGCTGGCAGGACCCAACTTCGAGCAGCTGGAAGAAATGAAATCCGCTACATCCATTCCGGTTGTCGCCTCAGGAGGCGTCACGACTTTGGACGACGTGCGTCAGCTGACTAGCACGGATACGCACGCCGCGATTATTGGCCGCGCGATTTACGACGGCAACATGGACCTTGGTGAAGCCCTCGCTCTCTGCCCACAGTAGAGCTTTCTTTCTCTTATTGTCTTCTTTCGCTCCGCCGAAAGCAACGCCCACAAGTCGTGACGGAGATTCGATATAATCTGCCCCTGAGCTGTGACGCGTAAGCGGCCAGGCTTCTCAGCTGGAAGCGAGGCGGCTGAAGCCTGCACTCCAGCGAGGAAAATCACCGTCTGCTTGCGGAGGGTCGGGCGACAGCCCGGGGAGGTTCTTCCTGTTCCACCGAACCACCGCGTATCTCGCAGCCGCCTAACAAATCGCCGAAAGTCTTGACGACGTCCGCGACAAGTTTCTTGAGAGCGATACTTTCGACAGGAACGAAAGAAGACAATAAGGCGTGGCTTTCGACGGAGCGAAAGAAGACAATAAGGCGTGGCTTTCGACGGAGCGAAAGAAGACAATATTTAACTTGGTACGACAAGTACAATTGCCGGATTACTTCGAAATTTCAATCCTTGGCGACTCGAGGTCTTCAATATGTTCCGAAAGGAACTGCATGAATTTCCCCTTGCTATCTTCCAAGGCTTGCTCTGTTGCAGCTCCGTGCTGCAATGCCAGATCTAGTCGATTCGACGCTCCAGGAATCAACGCGCCAACGAGCTCCATCGCTTTTTTGACTTGAGGATCTTCCTTGATGCGATCAACCCGATTCGGATCTTGAGTATTGACATTGGAAGTTGTTTTGAAATTCTTGAGTTCGAACCACTTTCCTGGCGATTCCTTGACAAAGAAGTGCACATCGACCGAAACGTTCGAGGACGTGATACTTTGACCAAGCCTTGTAACCAGGACGCCGCGAAAACCATCGCGTTCGGCTTCTTGAGTAATCTTTTTGGACCAGCTTTTGTCCTTGGGATCTTTCTTAAACTGCTTGAATTCAGGCAGGCCCAGATCGACGCCCAACTGCGTGATCATGTCAGCGTTGTTACCCGCCAACATTTGTCCAGCTAGCGCGGTCATGTCCACGTCTTCGCCCGTTCGAAACAAGGTGGAACCCGTTCCTTGATACTCAAGGGGCTCACGGAAGTGATATTCGTAGATGGCTTGTCGTGCTGCCCACTGCTTTTCGGTTGTCACGGCAGTGGCAGGCACTTCATCGGCCAAGTCGACTTGTTCTTGCTGCAAATCGACGCCCATTTCTTCCAACTTGCGGCGAAGAATGCTGGCCGGTGTGATGACCACATCTTGAAGGCCCTTGCCGTAGGCGATGCCAGCAATGTGACGGTTTGTCATCTGAGCCACTTTCAACTCGGCAAGGTCGGCTGGCAGAATGTTCATGAGCAAGAACATGGTGGTGGGCGCTGTCGGATCTTCGTCCAAATCAAAATTGATACTGCGTAATTCGAACTTGAGGTGCTGGACGAGACCTGCTGATTTTTCGCCTTCCGAACTTCGCTCCTCGATCCAAGCTTCGACTCGCGACTTTAACAATTGCTTGGCCTGCTTGAGTGCGGAAACTTCGGAAGCTTCCCGTCGAGCAAATACATCCGCGTGAGTTTTTTCCAGCCAACTTCGTTCCACGGCGAAGGGAATACTGCCATCTTCGTTCTTGCCAAGCGCAAAGCCGTAGAGCTTCGTGCCATCGCTCATTCGCAGTAGATCGACGCCCAGCCGATCGTGCTTGACGGTAGGCAACTGAGCTTGTGCGCGGGAGGACAAATGCAGAGCATGCGAAATCACCAAGACGCCAAAACAAAGGACATAGCGTCCAAGCCAACTGTTCGTAAGCAGCATTCTTCGTTGGGTCATGACCATCTCCTCGCTTCCTCGAAAACTGAGACTCATTTCATTATACGCCGTGAGAGAGCGTCAAGCTTGGGTGAATTGGAAACGATCCAGGGCAAGTCAGAGTCTTACAATAGGCAATAGTCACCTTTCGCAGATGAAGAACCCTCTCCGAGCTTACAGCTCGACTCTCCCTCGAACCTGCTGCGCAGGAGGGAGAGTGTCTTGTTTTCGAGCTCGTACGTAGGATCACTCACTCAAGGCTGGTCCAGAATCAAGATTCTTTTTTCGGCTGCTTGCAAAGCTTCTGCCCAGACTTGATCGAGCTGAACCGGTTGGCCGCCCTGCTCTTTCGAAACATCGGCAGCTTGCATGAAGGTAAACATCTCCAGGGTTTCCTCGGGATTCACTGGGGGCTCGCCGCCTAAAAAGAATTCCGCAATCTCGTCGACTAGGGGAGCGTAACCTTGGTACTTAGCGCTGGAATCAATCCACTTGGAGCCAAAAACCACCATTCCGTAGCCGGTTTTTCCTTTGCGAATTCCGCGAAAAGTACCGATACGCCCATCCTCCCAAGTGCCTGCGACGAGATCTAAATCTTCGGTGAAAGTCCGAGTGACGGATTTGCAACCGGTTCCCATGGCCGTAAAAAGTGTCTCCACGCCGTGAACGCCGTACCAAAAAAGATCGGAATGCGTCTTTTCCAAAGCACACGGACTCCAGGCGCTGGCACCGACGATGTCCCCGCTGGTGTGCTCACCACTTCGAAACTTTGCAATTTCAGGACTGAAGCGCAAAGACGAACTGCTGAACCAACGCGCCTTGTATTTTTTCGCTAATAGGTCGATTGCAATCGCTTCTTCCAAACTAGCTGCCAGCGGCTTGTCGATAAACACAGGTTTGCCAGCTCGAAACACCGGCAGGACTTGTGACAAATGCTTGCGTCCGTCCACGCTTTCCAGCAAAATCGCATCGACCTTGGGCAAGAGCTCTTCAATCGAGTCGACTATCTCGACGCCCATAGCACTCAATTGTTCTGTAAAGCCTTCAATGCGATCGCGGCTGGAGGCGATATCTGGACTGCCGCCTGGGAAAGCTGCCGTAACCCGCATCTTAGCGAGATTGCCTTCGGCATCCTCAGCGTTGATCAACTTGGTGAAAGCTGGGCAGTGCGATGTATCCAGGCCAATCATTCCGATCCGTAAAACTTTTGTCTCCTCAGAAGTCTTCGATTTCTCCTCCGCCTCTTGAGCCGCAAGATTGTGCAGGAGGCAAAGCTCGGAGCAAGTCGACAAAAACAATATCGTCAGGGCGAGTAAGGAAGTTGGATAGCGAGACATGAGATTCCCTCTTTTTCGGCACTCTCGTTCAACTGGCATGTTCGAACGGAAGCAAACTTTTAAGATACATCCAGCCAAGATACTCGAAATCGAGCACCCTATGAACAAGTCACACGCAGAGAATCTCATCGCCCCAAGATTGCTCGACCTTTTGGAATCCGAATCGCCTCGCTGGCGCACCGTGTCACTGAACATTCTTTGCGAAGGATACTGTGACTCCAGCTTGGTTGCCGAGCGGGTGGTTGCAGGCTGGGAACGATGGGACGCTGCGACGGCATTTCCCGAGTTTCCTATGCTTTCGTATCTGCCGATGGACGGTGCACAAGTCGAATTCTACTGCGAGTTGGCTCAGCGGATGTCGGCAGACCGGAAACTAACCGATCCAAGCACTCGCTGCGCAGGAAAATTGATGGAGCAAATGCTGCGTCTGCCGGCTAAGGATTTGGAGCCCTGGGAACAGTTGATCATCGATACGGTGGGCACCAGCAAGATTTTCTTCCGAGTCGACTTGGCCAACTTGCGGGACAGAATCCATTTGTCGACTTGTCGCGCAGACCAGTGTGCAGCAGTCCTCAACAATGCGGTCGAAAAGCTGAGCGAGAATTCGCAGGACATGCATAGCTTCCACCAGGGACTCGCCGCCTTGGAAGCCATCCGAACCCACCACCCGGAATACATCGATCTCAATGCGGTACTAGCCACGCCAAGCACGGCCGAAGGTGCCGCGGCAGCCAGCCTTCGTCTTACGATGCACAGCCTAAGTGAGTTGGCCGAGCCGGGCACGGAAGAACTCATGGGCAACCATTTGCTCTGCGACGAAGAGGCGATTTTCACGGTGATCGTCGAAGGCCTAGTTCGGGCCGGAACGCGCGAGGCGGCCGCTGTGCTGCTTGAAAAACTTGATGTGGCCGATGGTGACAACCGCAAGTGGATTGCACGCGGATTGCAGCGCTTGCAAATGCGCGGTTTGGCCGCTGGCGTGTCGGCCTGCCGAGATCAATGTCGCGATCCCTACGTTTGGCTAATGCTGCTAATTGCCGAAGTCCGACAATTGGATCTAGATAGTATGGATCGCATTTCCTTGGACTTGGCGCGACTTCAATCCGCCTCCGAAGCCTTACTCGATACACTCGGGTTGTTCTTTCAAGTCCATGAAAAAAGTCCGAACACAGAGAACTTTCGATCTGTCGTGTTAGACTACTTAGAGCGGATTCAGCTAACGGCCTCCGACTTAGACTTGGTTTAACCCACTTGGGCTCCAAGTATTAGCTTCAAAGCCAAGTATCGCCCTCGTTTTTCCATAGATCTTGATGACGCAACTTCAAGTCCTACCCTCGGTTTGCCCGCTGGATTGCCCAGACACTTGCGCGCTGGACATCACAATCGAAGACAATCGCATGATTCGTCTGGGCGGCTCGGAGCATCCGATCACGCAAGGATTTGCATGCGTCAAAATGGCCAAGTATCCGCTGAGGCAGCATCATGCGGATCGCTTGCAGTTTCCTCAAAAACGCGTCGGAGCTAAGGGCGAAGGCAAGTTTGTGCAAGTTGGCTGGGACGAGGCACTCGATGAGATCGCCGAGCGCATTGCATCAAACATTTCCGTGCACGGCGAGCAAAGTTTGCTTCCCTTTAGCTACGCTGGCACAATGGGCTTGGTCGAAGGAGAATTCCCAACAGCCTTTTTTCGGGCGCTCGGTGCGAGCGAACTAGATTGGACGATTTGCGCTGCCACGGCCGGTGCGGGCTGGGAGGCCAATTACGGTCCCAACAAGATGTCGACGCCTCCCGAATCCGTCGTTCATTCGAAGCTCATCATTCTCTGGGGTATCAACGCGTTCCGATCGAACAACCACTTGATGCCCTTTCTGAAAGAAGCACGAGCAGGCGGGGCTCATATCCTACATATCGATCCCTATCGCAATGAGACGAGCCGATTTGCGGATGAACATTGGCAAGTCAACGTGGGCACCGATGCGGCTCTTGCTCTCGCAATCGGCCGCGAAATATTGCACCAGAATTTGCAAGATGATGCCTATCTCGATCAGTTCGCCATGGGGATCGACGAGTACCGTCAAGGTTGCGAGCCTTGGACCCTCGAAAAAGCATCGCAGCTGTGCGGCGTGGACGCAGACAAGATTCGCGACTTGGCCCGAGCCATTGGCAATGAGCCTGCGACTTACATCAAAATTGGCTACGGCATGACCCGTAACGAAGGCGGCGGCAACGCTGCTCGAGCCATCACCTTGCTCCCAGCACTTACCGGAGCCTGGAAGCACTTGGGCGGCGGCGGTGCCCTGTCCACCAGCGGAGCCTTTGAACTGAACGCTTCACGCTATTCAGGTGCTCACCTTCTAAAACCAGGTCGTCGCCACATCAATCAAAACCACTTCGGCCGAGCGTTGACGAATGCAGCAGGCGATATGGATCCGCCCATTTCGACACTGTTCGTCTACAACTCCAACCCGGCGGCCATCGCTCCCGACACCAACTCCGTTCTCGCCGGACTTCGACGCAGCGACTTATTCACGGTCGTTTTAGAACACTTCCAGACGGATACAGCCGATTACGCCGATTTCTTATTTCCCGCAACCACATTTTTCGAGCATACAGACCTTTATAAATCCTATTGGCAGTATTACTTGCAGTTGGCCGAGCCC